>NZ_JBLGTY010000014.1:0-95540 GCF_047470845.1 Candidatus Enterococcus avicola
TATGTTTTTTAATACCTAAAATGAAAATGGGGCTGAAGAATCAATTCTGATTCATCAGTCCCATAAATTATAGAGCCAGTAAAAAGACAAGGCCGGCAACAATTGCAACCTTGTCTTTTTTATTTTTTCAGTTAAAAGTTTACTATTTCACGGACCGCTTACCCCTAGAAATAGTAGGGATCGAGTATTAAAGTAAAAAAATACAAACAAGGCTTTAAAAAAGCTGTTTAATTCTATTAGCAATAAAAATTGCTTGATAGGTGAATATGTCAGAGATTTAATGCTATCATAAACAAAATGATCAGATTTTACGATATCTTTATTGTAGAGTTGTTTCCTCGACCATATCAAATAGTGTCAGTAAAAAATAATTGAGTTTTTACTGACACTACTAAAAGACTGGTTAGTATATTCAATTATATAGTAAAAATTTATCGTAGTGATTGGTGTGATTTAGCAATTTATTATTTAACTTCAAGGTCTGATCCTTGCATAATCTGCTGATTGTAAAAGCTTGATGTCTTACTAAGTTCATTAGAGAATTCATCAAACCCTAATTTTTCCATTAGAGTCATTTCTTCTGAAAATAGATTTGTTCCTAAGCCTAATCGATTTCCCTCAATGGAAACACCTAATGCAGATAAAGTGGTCGGAAACAAATCCAATGTACTGAAAGAACGATTGGTATTATTCAAGGTTGTTACCGGTGAGTTAATAAAGAGATTGAAGACAGTTCGCTCATAATCTTCAGGGATACCATTAAAAAAAGAGGGATCCATGCTTAGGTGGTCACCGGCAATTACGATAGTAGTATTATCATAAAAAGACTGTTGCTGAACCCATCGTATAAAATTACCTAACATATAATCTGAATAGTGGATGACATTACTATATTGCTGTTCAAAAAGTTTAGGTGTATTTTCGGTCATCAAACCATCTGGGAAGTGCATATCAGCTGTTAGAAGCGTTAAATTAAAGGGCTCTTCTGACTGAGAATCTTCTATAAGTATGTTTTTAGCAAACTCAAAAAGTTTCTCATCCTCATATCCCCACCAGACTTTATAGTCAGACGGTATCCATTGATTATCGATGGCATATTGATAATCTTTTATTTGGTAATTTCCATGTTGAGAGTAAAATTTATCTCTGCCGCCAAAGCTTGCATCGGAACCGATTAACAGTGTTTGATTGTATCCTTCTTGATCTAAAATGGTACCGATTGTGGTGACACCAGGCATAAAAGATGAAGTATTGCCATATTCATTTTCGTTATAGCCACCAGAGACTCTCAGAGGAACCCCAGAACTTTGGGCAACCATTCCTCCTACTGTAAAACCAACACCAGGAACTTGACGAGCACCGCCGAAAGTACTTTGGTGCGAAAAATTTAGTCCATCTGCATAAGCTGATTCTGTGAGATTTGGTAATAGATTGACTTCTTGCATTCCGCCAAGGTCAATGGATAAGTACGTTGATTCTAATGATTCGACGTAAATATAGATAAGGTTTCTTTTTTGTTCTGGAAAGGTAAGCGCAACATCATTCGGGTCCACATAAAAATCTTCGTAAATCGTTGATTTCTCAAAAAAATATGCTTTTAGTTCTGCATAGCCCAATGTTTGTATACCAAAGAAAAAACCATATATAGTGAGGCTTACACTAATGAAGGCAAAAAAGAAACTCGTCTTTTTGGTTAACTTAATTTGCTGAAACTTTTTGTAAGATAGAGCATAGAGTAGCAAGTATAGGATTACTAGAAAACTAAGTGTGAGAATAATAGAATTTAATAAAGGACCCAAAATGAACGTATAAATTTGACCCGCATCTGTTCCTGTCAAGGGTTGAGACAAAGTGTAAAGAATTTCACTAATGCCTACATTACCAAAAAAATTTTTCGTCCAAACGGCACTGTTTCCCGCAAGTGCTCCAATGAATACTAGTAGTGAAAAAATAAAAAAAGAAAGTTGAAGACGCCAGGTCAAGGATTGAAATATTCTGTCAATCAGACCTGTTTTTTTGATAATCAGCACCGTTGATAAGAGAAAAAGAAAAACAAGGATACTTACACCAGTGACTGCGGACTTGGTTGAAAGGAAACTAAAAGATAAGAGATTTTTTCTTAATTCAGTTAAGCCGAGTGATCGTGCAATAAATGCCGTGAATGAAAGATGAGAAACGGCACAAAATAGAGAAAGCGAAATTCGGCGATAAAAGCTTCTATTTGCTGTTAAAAAGAGTATGAGAATAAAAAGTAAGATTGAAAAAAGCATCCTGTACCTCCAAATACATATTATATATAGTATACTAGAATAATGACAAGTCTCCAAAAGAAAAACTTAAAAAAAGGCGTGGAATCCTTATTTTTTTTTATTTTTTGCCAATTAATGAGAGTTTGTCTTCTTTAAGTTTTTTTCGGGATTTTAATTTTTGTTGAGAATTACTAAAAAGTCGAGTATAATTTTTTAGAATTGGATATTTAAAACTCTTAACAATTCATGGAAAGGGATATTCATGCATACATTTGTTATTTGCGCTTATAAAGAGTCTTCTTTTTTAAAAGAATGTATACTTTCTTGTTTAAATCAGACGAGTCTGAAAAAAGGAAAGTCCAAGCTGATTTTGTACACAAGTACACCAAATACTTATATAACAGAGATTGCCAACTCTTATGAGATACCTATGTTTACTAGTTCAGGCGGAAGTATCGGACGAGATTGGAACAATGCATTGTCTTTTGTTGATACGCCATATGCGACGATCGTTCATCAAGACGACATCTATTTAAAAGAGTATGGTGAAAGCGTCATTGATGCGTTCGAAAATAATAATCAAACAAGTATTGTGTTTACGGATTATAAGGAAATCGATCAAGAAAGTCAAATCAGAAAAAGATCAATAAATCTTAAAATTAAAACGTTCGGTTTAAAAACAATGGGGTTATTACAATCAAAGTGGTATCAAAGGCGAATATATGCGTTTGGGAACTTTATTTGTTGTCCAGCTGTTTCATATAATTTGCGGGTGCTCAATGACTTCAAATTTAATGAACAGATGCGAATGGCAGTAGATTGGGATGCATGGGAAAGAATCATGAAGCGGCCGGAAAACATTTGTTACATCCCAAAAAATGCAATGTATCATAGAATTCACGAAGAATCTGAAACAACTGCAACAACCCTGGATAAAACGAGAGAAGCAGAAGAATTGGAAATGTACAAACGTTATTGGGGGAAAACTATTGCTTCTTTTCTCATGAAATTTTACGTGAAAAATCAAAAAAGCAATCAATTATAAGAAAAGTTAGGGTGTAAATCGTGAATCCAAGAATTTTACTGATTATTCCAGCATATAATGAAGCAGAAGGTATTGTCCAAGTAATCGACAAGGTACTCGAGTATAGAAAAAAAACACCATATAATTTAGATTATCTTGTTATCAATGATGGGTCTACAGACAATGAGGAAGCGGTATTATTGGAAAACAATATTCATCATGTCGAGTTGGTGAACAATTTAGGTATTGGAGGAGCTGTGCAGACGGGATATCTGTATGCATTAGAACACGATTATGATATCGCGATTCAATATGATGGCGATGGACAGCACGATATTGAAAGTTTAAGTCAGTTGGTTGAACCGATTATCAATAATCAGGCTGATTTTACCGTCGGATCCAGATTTGTAGAAGACAGCACGTCGACGTTTAAATCTACTGGTGCAAGACAATTAGGAATCAAGCTTCTTTCAGGACTTATTTACCTTCTGACAAAAATGCGCGTCAAAGATGTAACGAGTGGTTTCAGAGCAGGAAACCGGCAAGTAATCAGACAATTTGCCCATCGATATCCGAGCCAGTATCCGGAACCTGAAAGCTACATGCATTTAGTAGCCAAAAACATCCGGGTGAAAGAGATTGGGGTAAACATGTTCGAAAGAACGACTGGTCGCTCGAGTATTCATTTTTTCGACTCGGCAGCGTATATGGTTAATGTCTCTTTGGCTATTCTGATTGCATCTTTGATTAAAAAGGAGGAATCCTAATGCCTGTTCAATTACAAATTATTGCTATTTTTTTAGCATTAGGTTTTTTTGTCTTAACTGTTTATTTGATTCGTAAAGATCATGCAGAAGTACGTCAAATGAACAAATGGCTTTTACTGGGAATAATAATGTTGATCGGTGCATTATTTCCCAAAGTAGGGACGACGATTGCCCACTTTCTAGGGATCAGTACACTCACTTCTTTAGCATTATATAGTTTAACTGCCTTTTTATTGTTTATCACTTTAACAACTAGTATTGCATTGATAAATACGCAAAGACAAGTCAAAACTTTAACACAAGAGTTATCTTTTTTGAAAAAGGAAATTAGAGAAATGAAAGAAGGAGAAAAATGAAGGGCATTTATTTTTCCCAAGATTTAACGCATGCTGGTGGAATTCAAAAGAAGATCAATCGGCAAATTGAAGAGTTTGAAAAAAATGGTTTTTCCATGAAACCCTTAATAAACCCAAAAAGGAATATAGGTCATCTGTTTGTAAACCTAGTTCCTTTTTTTTCAAGACAGTTTTTTTTAAAAGAGAAAATAAATTGGCAAGAGTACGACTTCGTTTACATTAGAAAAAGTGCGGTTTTTGATAAAAGTGTTATCGATTTATTAAAGAAAATCAAGACAATGAATCCATCGATTATTGTCCTATTAGAAATTCCAACATATCCTTATATGAATGAATTTAAAGGAATTGTAAAATGGGACATTCAAGCCAAAGAACATCTCTGGACACCATATTTAAAACACTACGTTGATCGAGTTCTGACTTTTTCGGATGATGAAAGAATTTTTGATGTACCATGTATCAATCTTTCGAATGCATACGACTTTGCTAGTCCGATTGAAGGCAGTAATGAGGGAGATGGTGCAATCCGATTACTAGGGGTCGCAGCACTTTGTTTCTACCATGGATATGATCGCGTCATTCAGGGACTGCACGAATACTATAATTCATCTGATGCTAAGAGAAACGTCATGTTCACTTTAGTCGGGGATGGTCCTGTCTTAAAGGACTATAAAAAGCTGGTCTCTGATTACCACTTAGAAGAAAAAGTGAAGTTATTAGGCAGAGTAGAATTTTCTCAATTGGATCAGTTTTATCAGAATGCAGATATTGGGATTGACTCTTTAGCCCGTCATCGATCTGGAGTGACTTATAATAGTAGTCTAAAAGGAAAAGAGTATTTGGCGAAAGGGTTACCGATTGTTTCTGGAGTGAAAACTGATTTGGATAATTGTGATCTTCCGTTTTATTATCGTGTACCGAGCGATGATACACCAATCGATATTCCAAGCTTAATTGAGTGGTACGATTCAATGCTTGAAAATTCTTCAAAAAAGGAATTAAGCGCAGCTATTTTTCAATATGGTCTTAGTCATTTTACTTTTGAAAAAACCTTTAAGCCTGTAATTGACTATTTGAGGAGTACAAAATAATGGATGAGAAAATCAGTATAATAATTCCAATGTATAACGGAGAGAAATATATAGGTGAATGTCTCACTAGTCTTATGAATCAAACCTATAAAAACATAGAGATCATCGTTGTTGATGATGGCTCAACAGACGATTCAATAGAGGTAGTTAATGAAGTCATAAAGAAAAACACATCCAGAGTTATTCGATTAGTCAGTAAGAGTAACGGTGGCCAATCAAGCGCTAGAAACGCAGGAATTTCGTATGCCAGTGGCAAATTTATTGCTTTCATTGACTGCGATGATTTTGTTACACCGATTTATTGTGAAGAATTGATGCATGCGATTAAAACATGTGATGTTCAAGTTGCTATGTGCAAGTTTACCAAAGAAGAAACCGAGTTGAACTTTGCTGTGGTCAATCCTCCTAGAATTGTTGAAGGGACATTTTTAAGACTAATTGACGAATTGTACGATTCTGATTTTCCAGCAGTTTCTCCAACAGTAAAACTGTATAACACGGAACTGCTCAAAGACCTTTCATTCACTGAAGGAATCATTTATGAGGATGGGTTGTTTTTCTATGAATTGATTGACAAGATAACGAAGATTGCATTGGTTGATAGTAAAAGCTATTATTACCGAACAACAGAAAATTCAACTTTAACGAGTAAGATAAGCAAGAAGAATTTTGATGTGTTAAAGAAAAATAGGTTAACTGAGAACTTTTTTAAAGAGAAACATCCTGAAGCATTAGGGCATTTTTATCAAAAAGCACTGAATCTGAATGATTTTATTGCAGTAAAATGTATTCAGGATAAAACCCCGCTTTCTAATCAGTTGATTAGAGAAATATTTTCGATGAATCAAGAATATGCAAAAGAGAATGCCGTAAGACAGATTCTCTATAAAAACTATTTTCTTTATAAAGTCTTTCTCACTGCAGTAAGTATGATTTATAAGAATAAAGAGAATGGGAAAAAAAGTATTTTAGCAAGAATAATAAAAAAAATCATATAGAAGTAGGATCAGTGAAATGAAGAAAACAATAGGAATCTTAATTCTTAATTATTTAGCTTTTCAAGATACAATTGAGTGTGTGGAATCTTTAATGAATCAAACCTTTAAAGAGATAGATATCCTAATCGTAGATAATGATTCTCCGAATGATTCCTTCAAACGTTTATCAGATAACTATGAAGATTCAGAACAGGTAACCGTTGTACAGACGAAAGAAAATCTTGGCTTTGCAAGAGGAAATAATTTTGGTCTATCAATTTTTAGAAAGAAAGGAATTGAAAGGGTCCTGGTTATTAATGGTGACACTCTCCTTGAAGATAGAACTTATTTAGAAAGATTAGCTTCAATATCATACAACGAGGATATTGGAATGATTGGTACAAAAATTATCACCAGAGACGGAAAGAACCAAAATACGTTAAATGTCAATCTAAAAAAGAAAACGGATTTGATTCTCCCTAGATTGAAGTTATTTTTGTTGGAAAGTTCATTGAAATTAAATATCTATCAACACCTCAAAAAATTGATGCCAGATCAGAACAGCACGAATCAATCAGCTTCTTTTTCGGAAGAGCCCCAGGAAATACTAGATCCTTACGAGAAGACACTTCATGGTGCAGCAATCTTTTTTACCGAAAATTATTTGAGAAACTATGTTGGCTTTTACCCGGAAACATTTCTTTATTTTGAAGAAGATTTTTTGGCAATCCTTTGTCAGCGACTTGGATACAAGCAACTGTATATACCAGCGTTGAGTATTTACCACAAAGAAGATGCTTCGAGTGACCTATTATATAATGACAATCTGAAGAAATCATATCTTTTTAAGTTAAGATATTCAAAAAAGAACTTATCATTAATGAGCGGATTGTTTTCGTTATCAAATGAAGACTTAAAGAGAAGGATGAGTATCTAGATGAGAAATGCTTTTAGATCAGGTATGATTTTTACAGCAATCGGACAGTACAGCAATGTTTTGATCCAATTGCTGATAAACGTTGTACTGTCAAGATTAATACCAGTTGAAGAATTTGGGGTGGTAGCGAATGTTCAAGTTTTCCTAGTATTTTTCCAAATGTTTGTGACAGCTGGCCTAGGTCCGGCGATCATTCAGAACAAAGAGATGAAGGAAGAAGATTATGGCATAGTTTTTAACTATACAGTTCTGTTTGCGTTTCTGTTAGCTGTCGGTTTTGGGTTGTTCGGCCATTTTGTTGCGATTATCTATAATAATTCTATCTATAAATCGCTATTTTGGTTTATGTCGATCATTGTATTCTCAGAAGGAATGAACGTTGTACCAACGGCAATTTTAAATAAAGAATTGAGATTTCGAACCCTTAATTTGAGGCTCTTGTTCTGTAATCTTTTTGGTGCAATCTTTGGTATTGCCTCAGCTTTTGCTGGCTTTGGCGTTTATGCATTGATTTTAAGTGCCGCTATTCCTGCAATTGCTACGCTGTTTGCTAATTTTGCTGTAGTTAAGATCAAGTACACAAAAAGTTTAGACCCGCAACCTTTTAAAGTACTATGGTCATTCGCAAAAAACCAATTAGGTTTTACAATATTAAATTATTTTTCCCGTAATTCAGATAATTTACTAATTGGACGATTTTTAGGTCCCGTGCCCTTAGCAAATTATCAAAAGAGTTATCAAATGATTACTATGCCCAATACGGTATTTTTAGGTATTATTTCCCCAGTTCTGCAACCTGTTTTGTCACACCATCAAGATGATGTGAAGTTGATACGAGAAACGTTTTTAAAAATTGTCCATGTCCTAGGATTAATCGCATTTCCATTAACTATTTTTATGGTAATGAATGCTGAGGAAATAATCCTATTTCTCTTTGGTTCTCGCTGGTATGCCGCTGTCGTTCCTTTTTCAATATTGGCATTTAGTATATGGGCGCAGATGCTTACTTCTGCAACTGGAAGCATATTTATGGCAAGAAACCATTCAAAAACATTATTGAAAACGGGAATGATTTCAACTTTTTTGATTCTTAGTTTAACATTGGTTGGAATCAATTTCTCGAAGATAACTTATGTGGCTGCCTTTGTTTGTGCAGCGTATATCTTAAATTTTTTCACCTCCTACTGGATTTTAATGACAAAAGTCTTAGAAGGAAAACTTTCAGATGTTTTGAAGCAGCTGATCAGCCCAGTATGTATCAGTGTCGTTTTAGCAGCTGCTCTCTTTTTGTTCGATCATCTCATCACGATCGACACGAACTATTTCGTCTTACTGGTAATCAAAGGTATTTTATGGTTAATTCTATTGGTTTCATGTTTGTTGATTACAGGGGAAGTCAAAAAAATAAAATCTGTCTTTTAGATTTGCTATACTCAAGAAAATCTTGTGGTATTCAAATAAAAAATCGCATCTAATTAAAAAGGAGTGAGTAATTCATATGAAAAAAAGGTTGGCTAATTTCTTTCTGGTTCTAGTAATCCTTGCGAGCAGTTTCAGTCCAATCATTGGACTTGCTGAAACGAACGTTGTAGGACAAGAAATGACAAGTAACGCTTCAGAGAGTTTGACAAATGAGCAAACCAGCAGTACTGATTCAAATTATCAAAGCGGATCTACAGAAACGACGGAAATGTCGGATAGTACTTCTACAACAAATAGTGAAAGTACAAGTTCAACTTCAGTAAGTGACTCAAGTACGCAAGATATAACAGAATCATCTTCAAGTACGTTTGATTCTACGACAGAGCAGACGACGTCTTCTTCCAGTGAAGAGGATGATATTGAATTAAAATCCGCAAAAGGTTTACCCAACTTGAAACTAATGGTACATATACAAACAGATGGGGAAACACAAGTACCACCAGCTAGTAATGTTACTGGTGGTACAGTTGGACAGGCGAAGCGTTTGGAGGGAATGTCGCTCGCTATTGATCCAGACAGCACAGAACTGAAAGGTAGTATCGTTTATTCCACGCATGTTCAAACTTATGGCTGGGATTTAGGCGAAAAAAGAGATGGCGAATTTTCTGGAACGATTGGTGAAGCTAAGCGCCTTGAGGCAGTCAAAATTAATTTGACCGATGAGTTAGCGGAGGACTATGATATTTATTACCGCGTCCATTCACAAACGTTTGGTTGGCTTGGATGGGCGAAAAACGGGAATGAAGCGGGTACTTCTGGATTTGCTAAAAGACTAGAATCTATCCAAATTCAGCTAGTGGAAAAAGGTAGTCCAGCACCCGGGAGCACTGATAAACCTTATGTTTCAACTGACAATGTAACCCAACCTTCGCTTCATTTATCTTCGCATGTTCAAACTTACGGATGGCAAGACTCCCAATCGAGCGGTCTTGTTTCTGGAGGTGTTACTGGAGAAGCAAAGAGACTAGAAGCGATTCAGCTTCGTTTAGATAATAATATTTATGATGGAGATATCGAATACCGTGCACATGTTCAGAGTTATGGTTGGCAATCCTACCAAACGAATGGTGCAATTGCAGGTACAACAAATGAAGCTAAACGGATAGAAGCGATTCAGATCCGCTTGACAGGAACCTTGTCTCAATTATTTGATGTCTATTATCGGGTTCACATTCAATCGTTTGGCTGGTTAGGGTGGGCGAAAAACGATCAAATGTCGGGAAGTGTCGCGCTCTCACGAAGAGTAGAAGCAATTGAAGTTCAACTTGTGCAAAAAGGAACGGCGCCGCCAGGAGATAGTACGATGCCGTTTATCTCCTACGAAACAATTGAAACACCAAGTATTCATTTGAGTGCACATGTTCAGACTTTTGGATGGTCGACGACGATTAATCCGGGCCAAGCGAGTATTGGAACAGTTGGTCAGGCAAAACGACTGGAAGCAATCCAGCTAAGTTTAGAAAACTCACCAGTTACAGGTGGAATAGAATATCGTACGCATGTCCAAACCTATGGTTGGCAAGGGTATCAATCTAATGGGAGTACAGCCGGTACAACAGGTGAGGCGAAACGGATCGAAGCACTCCAAATTCGACTGACCGGCAATATCTCATTGCTTTATGATATTTATTATCGAGTGCATTCCCAGACTTATGGTTGGCTTGATTGGGCTCGAAATGATCAGCGGGCTGGAACGAGTTCGTTAGCAAAACGTGTTGAGTCTCTCGAAATAAAACTTGTTCCTAAAAATCAACCGGCACCAGGATCGACAACCAAACCGTATATCGAAATGCAAGAGTTTCTATTTGTAATGGGACACGGAGGGATTGACCCGGGAGCAGTGGGAAGCGGGACAAATGAGCGAGACTTTACAAGAAATGAATTGCTTCCATATTTGCGGAAGTATGCCAATCAATTGAAAGAAAGCAGAATTAATTTTTATGATGTGTCACGCGATATGTTTACTGACACTCGAAACGGACAAGGAGCACACCTTGTAAGTAATGCAATCACTTCAGTTACAGAATTTCATCTAGATAGCGGAGGTATCGGAGCTTCTGGGGGGCACGTCATAGTGAGACCAGGGGGATCCAATTCAGTTAATATCGGGCTAGCGAATACCATTCGGACCTATGTCGGCTGGCATCCTTCATTTGTTAATTCGAATGGGTTGAGTTTTAGACAAGACTTATTGAATTTAAATATTTTCAGATCTAGAGGGATTGAGTATCGCTTAATGGAACTTGGCTTTATCTCCAATCCTTCAGATGTTGCGAGAATAAGAAACAATTTGGACAATATCGCAAAAAACATTGTGCAAAACGTGACCGGTGAAAAATTATAAAAGTTTTAAATGAGCAGAATGCTTAAGTAAAAAAAAGAATGTCATTTCTTTCTGATGAGTTTTCATGTATAATGATACAAGTCAAAAAGAAGAAATTAAGGAGGAGTTGTTTTGTCTAAACAACATCCAGAAGATTCTTTTAAAGAGAAAGTTATGGAGTCTTTAAAAGAATCAAGTTTAAAAAAAGAATCGATATCTGAACACAGCTTCTTGGATGACGATTCTGTGGGATCTCGTAGTAATCATCTAAATAAGAGTAAACATATAGAAGAGAAACAAAATCATTCTGCTTCTTCAGAAAGTTTGCAAGAAACTGTTTCTGAAAAAAACCAACGCAGATTGCAGCGCAGCAAGGAAGACAAAATAGTTAATAAGATCGTGTTGATTGTTGTTCTTGTTTTCTTAGTAATCGGCGGAATATTAGGTTTCTCAGCTTATCGATATGTTACTTCAAGTTTGCAGCCATTAGATCCCGATGATACTGAGAAGGTGACGATTGTTATTCCAAGCGGTTCTTCGAATAAAGCAATTGGTGAGATCTTAGAGGATGAGAATATTATCAAAAGTGGAATGATTTTTAATTATTACACAAAATTTAATAATCTGACGGGCTTTCAAGCAGGAACATATCATTTTTCACCTAATATGACACTGGAAGCGATAAGTGAGCAGTTGCAAAATGGCGAAGGCTCGGTCACCTCTGATGCAAAAGTGACGATTCCAGAAGGATTTGATGTTGATCAAATCGGTGATGCTCTAGCGGAAGCAACGAATATCTCGAAAGACGATTTCTTAGCTTTGATGGAAAGCGATGAGTTCTTTGAAAAAATGAAAGAAACCTATCCTGAGCTTTTAGCAAGCGCCGGCGATGCGCAAGGTGTGCGTTACCGACTAGAAGGATACTTGTTCCCAGCAACTTACGACTACTATACAGGGAATACCCTAGAAGAAGTCGTTACCCAAATGGTGGATAAGTCAAATTCAGTCTTGTCAAAATATTTCGATCAAATCGCTCAAAAAGAAATGACGGTTCAAGAAGTCCTTACTTTGGCATCACTTGTTGAAAAAGAGGGCAGTAAGCTAGAAGATCGTAAAAATATCGCACAGGTATTCTTCAATCGTTTAGCGATTGATATGCCGCTGCAATCGGATATTTCGATTCTATACGCGTTAGGTGAGCACAAAGAGCTAGTCACGTATGAAGATACTCAAGTTGACTCTCCTTTTAATCTCTATGTGCATACCGGATATGGACCAGGACCATTCAATAATCCAAGTGAAGCAGCGATCCAAGCGGTCTTAGATCCAACACCGAACAACTACTATTATTTCGTTGCTGACATTCAAACCCAAGAAGTTTACTTTGCGGAAACCTATGAACAGCATATGCAATTAGTGGAACAATATGTAAACAATACCTCAAATTAAATTTTCATAGGTTTATAGTTTACATTTAAAAAAAAGCATGGTAATCTTTTGTGGACTCATCGCAAAAGATTACCTTTTGCGATTTATTAGAAGTTACTAAAAGGAGAAAAGAACTATGGTAGAAAAAGTTTACCCAATGACACTTGAAGGAAAAGAAAAGTTAGAACAAGAATTAGAAGAATTGAAAACGGTAAAACGCGGCGAAATCATTGAACGTATCAAGGTAGCCCGCAGTTTTGGCGATTTATCCGAAAACTCAGAGTATGAGTCTGCTAAAGATGAACAAGCGTTTGTCGAAGGCCGAATCACTACTTTAGAAAATATGATTCGTTTTGCAGAGATCATTGATAATGAGGGTGTAGACTCTGATGAAGTTTCCATCGGGAAAACAGTGATTTTTGTTGAGTTGCCTGATGGTGACGAAGAAGAGTACATGATCGTCGGTAGTGCTGAAGCAGATCCGTTTTCTGGTAAAATTTCCAATGATTCACCAATCGCTCGTGCCTTGATTGGGAAAAAAGTCAATGATGAAGTGACGATCTCAACGCCAGGCGGAGATATGCAAGTAAGAATCACAGAAGTAAAGAAAAGCTAATTGCTTGATCACTCGATCAATCTAGTTGACCCTGTTGTTCATTCTCCTTTAGGGAATTTGATCAAACAGGGTCTTTTTTCGGACCAGCGACGGATGGACAAACCATTTTTTTCAGGTATGATAGAGTAGAATTACTAGGAGGAGGAGCTTGAATGAAAAGTCCTTGGCGTTTTTTCTTTATTGTTGAAGCGCTCTTACTGCTTTTTGCGGTATGGCAAATTTTATCTAATCCGCCATTATTATTTTTATTAATACTTGGTGTGACGTGCTTGGTCCTTGTGAACCGAAGTGAGCGCAAGAGCAATTTTAAAAATTTCTTGATGGTCTCAAGTTCCATTGCTATTTTGATCAGTTTGTTAAATAGTCCAGCACTGTGGCTGATGCTGATTTTTGCGATTTTATTTATTGGTTTAAAAGGAGTCGAGATTACCGGAATCGACTTAACTAAAAATTCATTCTGGCGCAAAAAACAAATGATTATCGTTGAAACTGAAGAACCCAAAGCTGATCATCCACTGAAACAAAAGCAGCAATGGTTAGGTAATGAACGGATCGGCAGTCAAGTCTATGAATGGGACGATATCAATTTAGATATCTTGACGGGAGACACTTTCATCGATCTAGGCAACACTTTATTGCCTAAGAAAGAAAACGTCGTGATCGTACGAAAAGGCTTTGGCAGAACTCGTATTTTAGTGCCTGCTGGTATAGCAATCAAATTAGAGCACAGTACTTTTATTGGCTCCGTTATCTTTGAAGGCGAAGAAACGAGCTTGAAAAATGAAAAATTGACGATCTACAGCCCGGATTATGGCGAAAATAGTCGGCGTTTGAAAATCTTGACGAATACCCTTGTTGGTGATGTTGAGGTGATTCGGGTATGATCGGGAAATTTTCAAGAGGCATGATCGCTTTTTATGCAGGATTAGCAAGTTTTTTCACCATGATTTTGATGCTGTTTTCCTATTTGTATGCCAGTGGGAAAAATAATTGGCTGATAGAAGTCTTTCAAATCAAGCTCTTCTTTATCCCAATCGTCTTTCACTTACTTGTAATATCTGCATTGATTGCTTTAGCTGTCTTTTTACTGATTTCTTTTTTTCGCAACCGTCAATACGGTCCGGTGGAAGAAAAGTTAAGACTGTTAGCCAGCGGCTATATCGATAGCCCTTTATTGGAAACAAAAATCCCCCATGCGTCTGAAAACTATTTGATTGCGAATGTGGATCGTGATATTGCTAGTATTCAATCGAAGATGAAACAGATGTCGATGGAATTACAGCAATTGAATGCGAAACCGCAGTTTGTTGATGGTCAGACGAAAGAAGAGATTTTAGAAGCAGAAAGGCAGCGTCTGGCTCGTGAATTGCACGACTCTGTTTCTCAACAGCTGTTTGCCGCCATGATGATGATGTCTGCACTAAATGAGCAAGCGATTCGAACAGATGCACCAGAAAGCCAAAAGAAACAGTTAGCTATGGTCACAGACATTATCAATGCTTCGCAATCTGAAATGCGAGCGCTCTTGCTTCATCTACGACCTGTTACTTTGGAAGGGAAGAGTCTAAAGCAAGGAATCGAGCAATTGTTAAAAGAATTAGAGACCAAAATCAAAATTCTATTGACTTGGGATATTGAAGACTTTACGATGCCTAGTTCGATTGAAGATCAACTCTTTCGTGTGATCCAAGAACTCTTATCTAATACACTGCGTCACGCCAAGGCCAATGAGTTGGAAGTTTACTTGCATCGCATTGATAATAACGTGTTGTTGCGGGTGATCGATGACGGTGTTGGCTTTGATCCACAAGATCAAAAGGCCGGCAGCTATGGTTTGATGAATATCCGAGAACGGGTAAGTGCCGTTGGCGGAACGTTGAAAATTATTAGTTTTAAAAATCAAGGAACCAGTATTGAAATTAAAGTTCCACTGTTGAAGGAGGCATAAGGTATGATTAAAGTGTTGTTAGTTGATGACCATGAAATGGTTCGTCTGGGGGTTTCTTCTTATCTATCGATTCAAGACGATATAGAAGTAATTGGGGAAGCGGAAAATGGTCGAGTCGGGTATGAAAAGGCATTGGAATTACGTCCAGATGTGATTTTGATGGATTTGGTGATGGATGAAATGGATGGGATCGAATCTACGAAATTGATTTTAAATGATTGGCCCGAAGCAAAAATCATTATTGTCACTAGTTTTATTGATGACGAAAAAGTCTATCCTGCTATTGAAGCGGGGGCGGCAGGTTACCTGTTAAAGACGTCTACTGCTCATGAGATTGCGGAAGCCATTCGTGCAACCCAGCGAGGAGAGCGGGTCTTAGAACCCGAAGTCACCACGAAAATGATGGATCGTTTGACGAATCGGACACCGATCCTACATGAAGATTTGACCAATCGGGAACAAGAAGTGTTACTGTTGATCGCCGAAGGAAAGAGCAACCAAGAGATTGCGGATGCACTCTTCATTACGCTGAAAACAGTGAAGACACATGTGTCAAATATCTTATCAAAATTAGAAGTAGAAGATCGTACACAAGCTACGATATATGCTTTTAAACATGGTTTGATAAAATAAAGTCTTAATAATCATACCTCCTCATGGCAAGCAGAGGAGGTTTTTGTTATACTAAATTATGATCTGGTAAAAAAGGAGCGTTTGTGGTGAAGCAAAATTATGCAATAATCGGTCTGGGCCGTTTTGGTGGCAGTATTTGTCGCACGTTGATTGAATCTGGACAAGAAGTACTGGCGATCGATAGCAACGAAGATCGTGTCAATGAGTATATGAATATCGCCACCCATGCGGTGGTCGGCAACGCACAAGATGAGATGACGTTACGCTCATTGGGTATCCGTAACTTTGACCATGTCATTGTTGCGATTGGTGAGGATATTCAAGCTAGTATTTTGGTGACCTTGATGGTCAAAGAAATGGGTGTTCCTAATATCTTAGCGAAAGCCCAAAACGAATACCATGCCCGTGTACTGGAAAAACTCGGCGCAGACCGTGTCGTTCATCCCGAACGTGACATGGGGATTCGCATCGCCCATAATCTAGTTTCCAAAAATATCTTAGATTATATTGAACTATCTGACGAATTTTCTCTAGCAGAGATTCGCGTGTCCAATCCACGCTTTTTCAATAAATCCCTGATTGAGCTGAATTTTCGACAAAAGTATGGTCTGACAGTCGTTGCGATTCGTCGGGGACCAGGACAAGTGATCGTTTCGCCTGATGCAGAGGCGATCGTGCGTGAAAATGACAATTTACTCGTGATCGGCAATACAGATGATGTAGATATACTTGATGAACATATGAATGATTAGGAGTGAAGAAAATGAACTTAACAATAAGTCCTGAAGCAATGCAATGGTTTAAAAAAGAATTGGTGGTAGACCAAGGAAGCGGGATTCGTTTTTTCGGAAAAATTTATGGCAAAACACAAGTGCATGACGGATTTTCCGTGGGAATGTCAGTCGATAAACCAGAACGTCCGATCGTCGAACAAACCATTGATGGCTTGCTTTTTTTTATTGATGAAGCAGACGAATGGTTTTTCAAAGGCTATGATCTAACTGTGGACTATGATGAAACGTTAGATGAACCGAAATATGATTTTAGCGAAGATAAAAAATAATGTGGATTCGGTCCCAGCTGACCGATTTCCCACGATTGGCTCTAGGAGATGAAACCGATGTTATCAATTGTTGTACCTTGTTTTAATGAAGAGGCAAGCTTGCCGATTTTTTTTGAAGAAACAGAAAAAGTGAAGAAACACTTAAATATGCCTTTTGAATATATTTTTGTTAATGACGGGTCTTCAGATCAAACTCTGTCTGTTTTAAGAGACTTGTATCACGCCCACCCTGAAAGTGTTCGCTATCTATCTTTTTCGAGAAACTTTGGCAAAGAAGCTGCTCTTTATGCGGGGCTACAAGCTGCTAGAGGCGATTTTGTCACTGTAATGGATGCAGATTTACAAGATCCGCCGTCATTACTACCTGAAATGTTTGCCTTGCTAAGAAGTAAACCTGAGCTTGACTGTGTGGGTACGAGACGTGCCGATAGAAAAGGTGAGCCAAAGATTCGCAGTTTTTTTTCGAACTCGTTCTATAACATCATCAACAAAATTGCCGATACTGAAATGGTAAACGGTGCGCGAGATTTTCGCTTGATGCGCCGCAATATGGTTGATGCAGTTTTACAGCTGTCAGAGTACAATCGCTTTTCAAAAGGGATCTTCAGCTGGGTGGGGTTTGATACAGAATACATCGCTTATGAGAATCGAGAAAGAGTAGCGGGTGAGACTTCTTGGTCATTCTGGAAATTATTCCAATATTCGATCGATGGCATCGTCAACTTTTCAGATACGCCTTTGAATATTGCCTCGTTTATTGGTGCGCTCTCCTGTTTTGGCTCTCTGATTGCTTTGATCTTTATTGTGATAAGAACCTTTATTTTTGGTGATCCAACGACAGGTTGGCCGTCAATGGTCAGCATTTTCTTATTTGTTGGTGGTTTGCAATTGCTTTGTTTAGGGATCATCGGCAAGTATATCGGAAAAATTTTCTTAGAGACTAAAAATAGACCTTTGTACTTCTTGAAAGAAACCGAAAAAGACCAAGAAAAACAACGATAAAATAAAAGTGTACAATCTGAGGGTTTTGCCTCCAACTGTACACTTTTTTTGTGGAAAGAGTTTGTTAGTATCCCTTATCCAAGTTTATCTCATTTTTAACAAGTTCTTGTTTTGTTAAAAATTGTTGGAAATTCGCTAAGAAAATATCCATAAATGCCTTTTGAAAATGGGGCGTGTGTCCTGAGATATGAGGAGTAATCAACAGGTTTTCGGTATGCCATAGCGGATCATTTTCTGGTAGAGGTTCCTCTTCAAAAACATCTAGTGCGGCAAATGCCAGCTGCTTTTTCTCTAATGCCTTTGTTAATGCGGCAGTATCCACGCTAGGACCACGACCGACATTATAAAATGAAGCAGAAGGCTTCATTTGTGCAAAAAAGGCTTCATCATACAAATGTGTGGTTTCTTCTGTCAGTGGAAGAATATTGATGATGCAATCGGCGGTTTTTGCGCAAGTGTGTAAGTCAGATAACGCAAACGTTTTTTCAAAACCCGCCACCTCATGGCCGCTTGTATTAATGCCGATCGGATGTACACCAAAAAAGGTTAATGCTTTGGCTAATCTTTGGCCGATTTGTCCCGTACCAACGATCAAAATCTCTTGATCCGATAGCTTTGCATAAGGAATCGTATCCGGTGCCCATTGCTGTTTTCTTTGTTGTTGGATTGCTTGGAAAATCCCGCGGTTTTCCATAAAGAGCAAAGCCAATAAATGGTCTGTAATCGATTCAGCGTGGATGCCACTGCCATTTGATAAGAGAATGTCGTATTTTGCAAACTCTTTTAATGGCAAGGTGTCCACACCAGCCGAAATCGCTTGGACCCATTTCAAATTTGTTTTTTCGGTTAACAGGTGTTCGTTCCATGCTGGCTTCCAACCGATAGTGATTTCCACTTGTGACCAATCAATTGCTTGGTCCTTTGAGTACACGAGAAATTGATAGTCTTTTTCCATTTGTTCCACATAAGTGTCGCGAAAGTTGCGAGTGGCTAAGATAATTTTTTTCATTGCCAAGCCTCCTTGTATCTTAAGTGTAGCAAAGAATGAGAAAAAAGCCATGTTCAATGAATTGAACATGGGATAGATCATTTTTTTAATTGTATTTTTGGGGAATCTTTGACACCTTGTGTAAATAAGAATAGGGAACCAAACAAAATAAAGGTGGTAGCATCAAAGGAAGGCAACGCTAGTTGTACAATAACACTAATGAGTGTAGGCAATGCAGCACAGACAATGAGAATCTTTAAATTTTCGAAAAAGGTATAAGAGAATAGCTTCAATTTCGTATAGATCGTCGCAATAAAGGTTCCCATGATTAAGGTAATCAGTAAGCTGACAAACGTGGGATATAAGGCGACAAAAAAGACAATGATTTTTATCAGCCATGGGATCGCTTGGTTGGATAAGGTTTCTCGAATCGCCTGACCGTTAAGATTACGCAGTGCTGGTTCACTATAATCAAACTCTAATTGGTTTGAATCGAACATAGACGTTGAGAAACCAGAAGAAGGGATACGAATGACCAGCTGATCTTTTAACAAACCTACTGCGATCACCGAGCCGGTGACATCAGATGCAATATCTGCTGGTGTACGATTGCCATCAGGATCAAAAGTAAAGATGATCGAATCGGTTTGATAGATGAACCCTTGCGTATTGGGAGCGACAGAAATCTGTCCATTTTCGATCGTGAAATCAGGAATCGTTTCTCCGATTTTTTGTCCATCTGCTTGCACATCACGAAAGACGTCTAAGACATTGATGGTAACTGGCAAAGCCATCATCACGGCTGCACCTAATAGAAAAACGATCACTTTGGAAAACTCTGCTTTTTTGACGAATTTTAGCTCTGGTATTCGAAAAAAAGCAATTTTAAATAGTTGGACGATAGTCATTTGCTGATAAACTCCTTTGTGGTATAACTAGAGTAATTGTAACGAAGGGTTCTTAGGATTACAAGGAATTCACAAAAAAAGAGCCAAATATCTATTGAATAAGTAAATAAAGTAATGAAAGTAGGCATATGTATGCAAAAGTTTATTGAATACAAACAAATCTTACAACAAAAAAAACTGTGGGAGCCACTCACGTATTTATTTTTTGGTGGTTTGACCACCGTAGTCAATATTGTCGTCTATCTCATTTTTCGTGAAGGGTTTGGTTTTTATTATCAAACAGCGAATGTGATTTCTTGGATCGCTTCTGTTTTATTCGCTTACTTTACAAATAAGTTATGGGTCTTTGAAGTAAAAACAAAAACGAAGCAAGAGTCTTGGGCGGCATTTGGAAAGTTCATTTTTTTTCGCGTTATATCATTAGGCTTGGACATGCTCTGTATGTATTTCTTTATCTCAGTTTTAGCTACCGGCGATCTTGTTGCCAAGCTGGTCACCCAAGTCGTTGTTGTTTTGGCAAATTATGTGTTTAGTAAATTTTTGATTTTCAATACGAAAAAAAGTGAGAAAAAGTAAGCATATTTTTTGAACAAAGTCTGATAGTCTGATAATGTTACTTATGTAAACATTATCATTGAGGAGGATTTTTTTTATGACTTATACATTACCAGATTTACCTTACGCATACGATGCATTGGAACCATATATTGATGAAGAAACGATGCATTTGCATCATGATAAACACCACAACACTTATGTAACAAACTTAAATGCAGCGATTGAAAAACATCCTGAATTAGGTGAAAAAACAGTTGAAGAATTATTAGCAGACTTTTCTTCTGTACCTGAAGATATTCAAACAGCGGTTCGCAACAATGGCGGCGGCCATGCTAACCACACATTCTTCTGGGAAATCTTAGGCCCAAATGCCGGTGGCGAACCTACTGGAGCAATCAAAGAGGCAATTGAAGAAACTTTTGGCAGCTTTGAAGACTTTAAAGAAGAATTTAAAACTGCTGCAACTGGACGTTTTGGTTCAGGTTGGGCATGGTTAGTCGTTAAAGACGGTAAACTAGCAATCACTTCAACCGCGAATCAAGATTCACCATTGATGGATGGTCAAACACCTGTATTAGGTTTAGATGTTTGGGAACATGCGTATTACTTGAAATACAAAAATGTTCGTCCAGATTACATCAATGCTTTCTGGAGTGTTGTTAACTGGGACAAAGTAAACGAATATTTCGCAAAAGCTTAAACAAACTATTAGGAAGAAGCCTGACTAAGGGCTTCTTTTTTTCTTGATGGAAAGAAATTTCGTTATTGCTAACGCTTACATATTCCGCTATAATGAAATCGACGGAATCGTCGGATTATAATTATTGGAGGCTTTACACACTATGGAACATGGGAAAGTAAAATGGTTCAACAACGAAAAAGGGTTTGGTTTTATTACAGTTGACGGTGGCGATGATGTATTTGTTCACTTCTCTGCCATTCAAGGAGATGGGTTTAAATCGCTTGAAGAAGGACAAGAAGTTGAATTTACGATCGTTGAAGGTGCCCGCGGACCGCAGGCAGCGGAAGTAACCAAAGTCTAATTACTTAATTACAGAATCGACTGAAAACCTTGCAGCTAAGCAAGGTTTTTTTCGTCCTAGCTAGTTTCTGGCAAAACCATGAAGGAAAAGAATGAGAAAATTATTTCTTTCCTTCAAGTGAGGGATACTTTCTTTTGTTTCATTTACATTACATTTTTATTAAAACAAAAGTTTTATAACAAATGAGATTGCTGTATGATATAAATTATGCGAAAATTTAGTCGATTGTTATTTTTATCGGACGAGGTGCAAGATGCGAAAATATCAAAGAATAGTAATAGGAACATTAGGGATTTTAGTCCTGGGAATTATCGGATTAACTGTGTACGGCTTGCAAGTTTATAAAGATACAAGTTCAACTTTTGAACATATTTCTAAACCAGTAGATCGAAAAACAAAAAGGCGTTCAGAAACTGTCAACATTGAAAAAAGAGAGCCTTTTTCCATCTTGTTACTAGGAATTGATACCGGAGCTTTAGGAAGGACCGAACAAGGCCGTTCAGACAGCATGATGGTTGTTACAGTAAATCCAGAAAAAAAGCAATCTACGATTGTTAGCTTGGATAGGGATATATTTACTCAAATCGTCGGGTATGGAACGCTAGACAAGTTAAATCACGCATATGCTTTTGGCGGAGAAGCCATGGCAATGGATTCTGTGGAAAATCTTTTGGATATACCGATCGATCATTATGTGACAATCAACATGCAAGGCCTGAGAGATTTGATTGATGCAGTTGGTGGGATCAAAGTAACGAATGATATCGACTTTACGCTAGAGGGGGTTCATGTTCCAAAAGGAAAAATCACTTTAAATGGGAAAACTGGTCTAGCTTATGCACGCATGCGTAAAGAAGACCCAGAAGGAGATATTGGTCGGCAGAAAAGACAACGTGAGGTCGTAACAAAAATTCTAAAAAAAGTAATGAGTTTGGATGGAGTCAATAATTATCAGAAAATATTAAAAGCAGTTGAGAAAAATTCAAAGACGGATCTGACATGGGACGATATGCTAGATATCGGAAAAAACTATTTACCGGCTTTTACGACGATTCATCAAGAACAGCTGCAAGGGGAAGGGCAAATGTTGAATGATGTCTACTATCAGCTTTTAGGGGTCAATCAGCTCTTACACATGCAAAATACACTCAGAGAACAACTGGCCCTCCCTCCAAACAATCAGCTTTCACAAGGAGATGAACATACGCAAGGCTACGTGAACTATCAGTTCTATGATGACAGTGCAGTGTTTTCCGATGGTGAGGATGCGAGTGAATAAAACCACATAGCTGTCTTTCAATCATTTGAGGGTGTGTCGCTTTGCACATCTCATTCAACTGTTCGATAGGATAGCGGAATCGATACATAGGCAACTGCTTGTGTGTCGATTTTTCGTTTATATGAAAGATCCCATCGATTCAATCAATCTAGTTTTCCACAAAAACTGAAATGTATTTCTTGTTTCACGAAATCAACAAATGAAAAAACATAAGAAAGCTTAAAAAAACAATTTTTTCATGAAAGAGTGAAAATGAAACATTCTATCTGTGAAACATTCAGGCAGATATCGTTGAGTTTTTATAGTTTTTTCTAAGGATTAATGGATATTTTTTGTTTTTTCTGTTTCAGATCGAATTTTTTGGTAAAATAGGACAGTAGTCATTATAGATTGGAAGGATAGATGAGATGAAGAATTTGAAAGATAAAGTTGTCCAAGGGATACGTAAGGGGCCAGAAGAACCAAAGGCCAAATCGTATCGCAAATCTCATGTTCCATTTCGATTGAACTTTTTGTTTTTTATTATATTTGCTTTGTTTGTATCATTGATTGTCCAATTAGGCTATCTACAGATCGTCAATGGCGAAAATATTGAGCAGCAATTGAAAGCTTCATCTGTAGTGGAAGTAAAAGGAAGTGCCCCTCGGGGGATGATTTACGATGCTTCTGGGAAAGCTTTAGTGGAAAATCAAGCCAATGCAGCAATCACTTTTACCCGGGGAAACAAAATGACCGCTCAAGATCTTTTAGAAACAGCCAAAAAATTGAGCGAGTTGATCGAAATGCCAGTCGACAAAAACTTGTCTGATCGAGATCTTAAGGACTTTTGGTTGGCAGATGAAGACAATCTTGAAAAAGCAACTGAACGATTGAGTGATGAAGAGCGTTCTTTAGGTACTTCTGAACAATATGCGGCAACCGTTGAGAAAGTGACTGAAGAAGAAATCAATTTTTCCGATGCCGAATTAGAAGCAGCCACGATTTTCAAGCGGATGAACAGCGCACAATCTTTGAGTACGGTCTTTATTAAGACGTCGGATGTGTCTGACCAAGAATTAGCAGTTGTTGCTGAAAACATGGTCGATTTACCAGGAATCTCCACCGGGACCGATTGGACACGAAAGATCGTTGAAGGAAGTTCTCTGGCTAGTTTGATCGGAACGGTGACTAGTGAAGAACAAGGAATACCTGAAGAAGTTCTAGACGAATTCTTAGAAAAAGGTTACGCACGTAATGATCGCGTTGGCCGTAGTTATTTAGAACAGCAATATGAAGAAGTTTTACAAGGAACAAAATCCATCTCTGAAATATCGCTTGACAACAACAACAATATTGAAAGTCAAAAAGAAACCTTTGCAGGCGCAAAGGGGGATAATCTGGTTTTAACACTCGATGCTGAATTTCAAGCGAAAGTTGACAAGATTTTGCAAGACAATTTTCAAAAACTGATTGATTCTGGTGCTGCAGAGTATTCCCCAGGGGTATACGCAGTGGCGTTAAATCCGAAAACCGGCGGTGTCCTTTCCATGTCCGGGTATCATCATGACACGGGATCAAATGAAATGCAGGAAAATGCCATTGGTACCTTTATTAATTCCTTTGTACCAGGGTCCGTCGTCAAAGCAGGAACCTTGGCTGCCGGTTGGGAAAACGGCGTCTTAAACGGCAACGAAGTGCTGCTGGATCAACCAATCAGAATCGGCTCCGATGTAAAAGCTTCTATTTTCAACCCAACTGGGGCAAATAATCGCAACCTTTCTGCGGAGCAGTCATTGGAAGTTTCTTCTAACTCCTATATGATGCAAGTCGCTTTACGTTTGATGGGCATCAATTATCAGTCAGGCATCTCGATTCCAACAGTGGATCGTCAAGGGGATGTCTACGAAAAACTCCGTTCCTCTTTTGCCTCTTTTGGTATGGGAACTGAAACAGGGATCGATTTACCAGGAGAAGCAACTGGTATCAGCACATCCATTGAGAACATGGACCCTGTCAGTGATGGCGGAAAGATCCTCGACTTAGCATTCGGCCAGTTTGATACTTATACGACACTGCAACTGGCACAATATGCAGCAACTGTTGCTAATGGTGGCAAAAGATTGCAGCCTCACATCGTTGACGGAATCTACGATAATGATGAAACAGGCGGACTAGGTTCGCTGATTGAGGACATCGAACCAACGGTATTGAACGAGGTTGGTTTATCAGATGCCCAAATGCAAATTATCCAAAATGGCTTTTACGATGCGGTTCATGGAACGGATGCTTGGGCAACTGCCAAAGGCTTGGCTTCTGCGAAAATGGAAGTCTCTGCCAAAACAGGTACTGCCGAAACACCCATCGTGGATAGTAATGGCAATACCATCAGCTTAGTTAACTTAAACATCGTTGCCTACGGTCCAAGCAGTGATGCGGATATTGCGATTGCGATCGTGATGCCTCAATTAAAAGGAGACACCGATACGCATCCCAATATTCAAATCGCGAAAGAGATCATGGATGCTTATTACGACTTGTATATGAAATAAACAAAAAATCGCAGTGAAAGCTGCGGTTTTTTTAGTTTATAAGAATGCGGATAGAAAACCATCTTTTAGTGAGAAAGACTTGCTATTTTTGAATGATTGGCTTAGAATACTAGCGGTCAAGAGATAATTTTGATTTATACGATAAATAAAAAGATAAACTGATAATAAAAGGGGCCCAAAGCACAATCATGAACAAGGAATGCTTAAGCAAACAAGAACTGATGAAACAGTTGGGACAATTTACACCAGCTGAAAAAAAAGAGATTCGTGAGTACTTGCAACGGAAAAATCCATTGCTTTTTCGTAAATTTGAGCGAATGAAACACGATCTTTACCGCTTGGAATCACGGCGTGTCCAATGCGAAATTGAAAATAACGAAAAGGAGTTAGGTCTTCTAAACGATAAGATCCTTTTGAAAAAAGAAGATTTTCTTGAGCTGTTATTAGCTATTCGAAAGAAAAGAGGGTAATGGATGGAATTTATTGAACTCGTCATTATCATTGCAATTCTCGTCACGTTATCAAATGTGGCGAGCAAAATATTACCCTCGGTACCGATCTTTTTTATTCAAATCATCTTAGGGATTTTACTAGGTTTAACAGAAATGGGACAGGAAATCGCTTTTGAACCGGAAATGTTTTTAGTAATGATCATTGGACCATTGCTGTTTCGTGAAGGAGAACGAGCAGATGTACCTGAAATCCTCAAAAACAGCAAGATCGTATTGTTTTTGGCTTTTGGCGGCGTTTTAATGACACTGTTTGCTGTCGGCGGAACGCTCCATTGGTTGATGCCCACGATTCCTCTGGCTGCTTGTTTCGCTTTTGGTGCTGCGTTAGGACCAACTGATGCAGTGGCAGTCTCCTCATTAGCAAAACGTTTGAAAATTTCCAAAAACATTATGCACATTCTGGAAGGCGAGGGCTTACTGAACGATGCTTCAGGGGTTACCGCATTGCAGTTTGCTATCGTAGCTTTGACCACCGGGAGCTTTTCAGCAGCCAACGCAGGGTTCCAGCTCCTATTCTCTAGTATCGGCGGCGGGCTTGTCGGTTACTTGATCGTGTGGCTGAAACGTCGAATTTTGCGCTTTATTGAAAAAATCTCGGCACAAGATGTCACAGTATACTTATTGATCGAACTGCTCTTGCCATTTGCTGCCTATTTGCTGGCCGAAATGATCGGGGTCTCAGGGATCATCGCAGCCGTTGTGGCAGGTGTAGCCCAAGCCCAAAGAAAACGACGGATCTCGTTGTTTGATGCAGAGCTGGCGAACATTTCAGAAAGTACTTGGTCGACCATTGTCTTTACATTGAATGCATTGGTGTTTCTTTTTCTAGGAATCGAGTTGTCACAAGTATTTTCACCAATCTGGGAGAGCAATAATTATGCAAACTGGCATCTAGTGATTACGATTTTGGTGATCACGGCGGTGATCTTCCTTGTTCGTTTTCTCTTTTTGTTGTTTTACTATTGGTTTTTACAGTCAAAAAAACAAGTATCAATGAATCAAGTCGCCTTGTTGACTTTTGGCGGAGTCAAGGGAACAGTCAGTTTGGCAGCCATCTTTATTTTGCCTGTGATGGTGCATGATGCACCCTTTCATGAAAGAGGCTTGCTTCTGTTTTTGACCGCTTGTGTGATCTTACTGACATTGATCATCAGCGTGATGGTCTTGC
The DNA here is from genome assembly GCF_047470845.1 of Candidatus Enterococcus avicola. NCBI lineage: Bacteria > Bacillati > Bacillota > Bacilli > Lactobacillales > Enterococcaceae > Enterococcus > Candidatus Enterococcus avicola. Next base: position 26,881 of record NZ_JBLGTY010000014.1, read on the forward strand.
CATACTTGGCAGATGGGGAAGCTGCCGAAAGCGTCGACTTCAATCACTTGCTGATCTTAGAAGACGTCATCGAACAATTGGAAGCAGAAGAAAAGCAAGAACTCTCGGATAAAGGCCGTTTAGCGATCGATGCTGTCATCAATTCCTATGAAAATCGGCGCTGGGAGTTGTATCGCAATAGTTTGACTGATTCAGAAAAACAAGAAATCCAAGAAATTCAAGGATTGATCCTATCGATCGAACAAGACGGCTTGGATGAAGCGTATCGAAATGGGAAAGTCAGCTTAAATGGCTACCGTTTTTATTCACGGTTTATTTCTCAGCAACAGCATTCCCTCGCAAAACAAATTCTCTCATTCTTTAGTTTTTGGCTCTTCTTTATTCAGCGATTTATCCGTATTTTGATTCATCCTCGCTTGTTTTTACAGCGAAAGCAGCAGCTAAAAGCTGCCTTGAAGCAACGAGACATTTCTGAAGTACAAAAAATTTACTTAAAGAACAGTGAATATATTTTTCATAGTTTGAGCAATTTAGAAGATGTCTATGATTCCTCGCTGATCAATTTCTTTATTCGTCAACGAGAAATGAGCATCAAACGATTTGAACACAGCAATTTCATTGAAACGATCATGATCGAGCAAGACCCGATTTTTGTTAAGAAAGTCCTTTGGGGCTATTACCTTGAGCGCAAAACGATCGATGAATATGAAGTGGCTGAGAAAATCTCAACGATTTCGGCAAATGAATACCGACGCAATGTCAATCTGTTAGAATCGTATGCGATGTCTCGAGCAGAAGAACAGCCGAAGCAGCGAATGTTTCGCCGATAATACGTCTCAAGAGGCGCACAACTTGAGGCACGTTTTATGGAGTGTCTTCGTCAGGTTATTCCTAAAAGATGATCAACATCGATGATCAGAAGGAGTAGACTGACGAAGGCATTCTTTTTTACAAAAATTGATTTTTTTCTCTCATCGTTTCCGCTGATGAAATGTGGTACAATGAGCGAAGAAAAAACTCAGGAGGGATTCTGTGAAAGAATTAAAAGTAAGTGAATTAACCAAAACATATGGTGAAAAAACACTGTTTGATCAGCTTTCTTTTCTGATACATGAAAAAGATCGAATCGGTTTGATCGGTGTCAATGGCACGGGTAAATCGAGTTTGTTACGGATCTTGGCCGGTTTGGATCGCGGAGATGGCGATCGCCAAACGGTATTTGCCGCCCAAGATTATCGCATCGGTTTCTTGACTCAAGACAATCAGTTACAAGAAGAATTATCTGTTGTAGATGCTGTTTTTCAAGGCACCAGTCCGCTGATTCGCGTTGTTCGTGACTATGAAAAAGCGCTGATTGCCTTAGAGAATAATGGCTTGGATCAACAAACGCAACGGAACTATCAGTTGGCAGAAGAAGCGATGAATAAAGCCGATGCTTGGAATACAGATACAACTGCCAAGATCATTTTACAAAAACTTGGGATCAATGAGTTAGAAAAAAAGGTCAGTGAATTATCTGGAGGTCAAAAGAAACGAGTGGCTATGGCTCAAGTATTGATCGATGAACCAGACTTGTTGTTATTGGATGAACCGACTAACCACTTAGATTATGATGCGATCCAATGGTTGGAAGGCTATCTAAAAAATTATCGGGGTGCGTTACTGATGGTGACCCACGATCGCTACTTTTTGGATCGAGTCGTTAATCGGATCTTTGAATTGTCTTTTGGCAAGCTACATGAATATCAGGGCAATTACGAGACGTATCTTCATGCTCGAGCAGAACGAGAACGTGTGGAGGAGACGCAAGAAGACAAGCGCAAGCAGTTGTACAAACATGAGTTGGCTTGGATTCGCACTGGAGCGAAGGCCCGTACAACGAAACAACAGGCACGGATCGATCGTTTCGATGATTTAAAAGAAAACCTACATCAAGTAAAACGAAACGGCGAAGTGGCCATTGATGTTGCTACGACACGCTTAGGCAAACAAGTCTTAGAGCTAAAAGATGCGAGTTTCAAGATTGAAAACAAAACGATTTTGTCTCACTTTGATTTGTTGATTCAATCAAGAGAACGCTTAGGGATCACAGGAGAAAACGGTGCGGGCAAATCGACGTTGCTCAATATTTTAGCTGGTCGCCTGCCTTTAGAAGAAGGGGAGCGTACGATGGGCGTGACTGTGAAAATGGCTTATTATACGCAAACGATTGAAGCGATGAACCCTGATCAGCGAATGATTGCTTATTTGCAAGAAGCAGCCGAGGAAGTGCAAAAAGTGGATGGCTCCCAAGTCAGTGTCGCAGAAATGCTGGAACAGTTTTTATTTCCGCGATCCATGCATGGCACCAAGATCGGCAAGCTGTCTGGCGGGGAAAAACGACGACTATTTTTACTCAAGCTATTGATTGGACAGCCAAATGTTCTCTTGTTAGATGAACCGACCAACGATTTGGATATTGATACCTTGACGATTTTGGAAAGTTATTTGGAAACATTTCCAGGTGCAGTCATCACTGTTTCACATGACCGCTACTTTTTAGATAAAGTTGCCCAAAAATTGCTGATCTTCGAAGGAAATGGCAGGATTACGTCCTACTTTGGTTCCATCAATGAATATCTAGCAGCCAATACCAATAAAGCTAGTTCGAGTGTACTAGAGCCAAAAGAAACAAAAACCGATTCACTTTCTGCTGAAAGTGAGGCGTCTGCTGCAGCGCCTGTCAAAAAGAAACTGAGTTATATGGAACAAAAAGAGTGGGCGACGATTGAAGATGATATCGCGGTATTAGAAGAAAAAGCAGCCGCTTTGACCGAAGAAATGAATCATCAAGGCGCGGACTTTACTAAGCTGCAAAAATTACAGCAAGAAATCAGCGAGGTTGAAACGCAACTGGCAGAAAAAATGGATCGCTGGGAATATTTGAGCGAATTTGTATAGAGTAAAGGAGAGAACGATGGAACAAGCATATTTAGATCTAGGAAGAAAAATATTAGCAGAAGGCAATGATAAAAGTGATCGTACAGGAACGGGAACACGCAGTGTCTTTGGTCATCAAATGCGTTTTGATCTGTCCCAAGGCTTTCCTTTGCTGACAACAAAAAGAGTTCCTTTTGGCTTGATCAAAAGCGAATTATTGTGGTTTCTAAAGGGAGATACCAATATCCGCTACCTGCTGGAACATAATAACCACATTTGGGATGAATGGGCGTTTGAACGCTATATTAAAAGTGATGCTTATACAGGTCCTGATATGACAGACTTTGGTCGCCGTTCATTAGTGGATGAAGCTTTCAGTGAACAGTATCAACATGAGTTGAAACTATTTTGTGAAAAAATCTTAGCCGATGATGCTTTCGCTGAAACTTTCGGCGATTTGGGCCATGTATATGGGTATCAATGGCGGCATTGGGAAAAAAGTACCGGCGGGTTTATCGATCAAATCAAAGAAGTGATCGACATGATCAAAACGACGCCGGATTCTCGCCGTCTGATCGTCTCCGCATGGAATCCTGAAGATGTACCGACGATGGCGTTGCCACCTTGTCACACAATGTTTCAATTTTATGTTCATGAGGGTCGCTTAAGCTGTCAGCTGTATCAACGCAGTGGTGATGTCTTTTTAGGCGTACCCTTCAATATTGCTAGTTATGCGCTATTAACGCACCTGATTGCTCATGAAACTGGACTAGAAGTCGGGGATTTTGTCCATACATTAGGCGATGCTCATCTGTACAGCAATCATATGGAACAGATGAAGGAACAGTTGACTCGTTCGGTACGTCCTGCGCCAACCTTACAGTTAAATCCTGAAAAACAGTCGATTTTTGATTTTGAAATGGAAGATATTACCTTGGCAGGGTATGATCCGCATCCAACGATCAAAGCACCGATCGCAGTTTAAGTGATTGTTTGGGTTTCATTTCATAAAGAAAGGAATGAGGCGTAATGGTAAATACCCACAAGCGAGGTTTTGCGGCGACCTTTCATCAGAGACATGCTGGATCGATTACTGTAGCGCTCATTGAGCAAGTTATCGAGTTCTTGCATCAGCACTATGATGCAGTTTGGCTATCCGTATCCGAAGAAACAGTGCCAGAGCTAAAGGAAGCCATTCGATCAAATCAGCAGTGTACTGCCATTTTTATACCAGCAAAAGGAGCAGCGGATGCCCGCAGAAGGCTTGTTTTTGCTGCCCAGCACCACCTGCCAGCTTTGGATTCGCTGCATATTTGTGATTTTGATCGCGTGGTGACGTGGATGAAGACCTATCCCGAAGAACTAGTGGCAATAAGCAAAAAACCTTTACCTGCGAATACGTATTGTATCCTAGGACGAACTGCAAGGGCATTTGCGAGTCATCCGCAAACGTGGCAAAGAACGGAGCGCTTGATCAACGAGATCGCTACTGACTTCTTTCAAATAGAAGAAGTTGATATCGCAGCTGGTAGTGCTCTCTTTCCAATCTCCCTGATACCGACCTTGCTGAAAAACAACAGCGCGCATTTAAACGATGGGGAATGGCCGCGAAATGTCCAAAGAAGCGGCGGCACAATTGTTTACCAAGCCTGTGATGGCTTGCGCTTTGAGGAGCGCAACAAAGATCCATTTGAGCATGAATCAGCTTTTCAGCTGATGCAGCGGCTGCAGGTTGCTGCTATTATTTCGGAATCATTTTATACAGAAGGGATGTAATTTTTATGTTGATCGCACTTTGGGCACAAGATCAAAAGGGGTTGATCGGAGCGGATGGTACACTGCCGTGGCATTTGCCGAATGATTTGAAATTTTTTAAAGAGCAAACCATCAATAATACGATTATAATGGGACGCAAAACCTTTGAAGGCATGGGAAAAAGATTACTGCCACAGCGTACGACGATCGTTTTGACGAGTGATCGGGATTATCAAGCCAACGGCGCCTTAGTGATGCATGACCGTGAGGAAATTTTGGCGTATGTAAAGCAGCAAGAGCATCCCGTTTTTTTAACTGGTGGAGCAGGTGTTTTTGAAGCGATGATTGACGATTGCGATCAATTGTACCGTACAGTGATCGCTGCGGAATTTAACGGAGATGTGTATTTCCCAGAGATTGATTGGATGCAATGGAAACTTGATCATGTGATCGATGGGATCGTCGATGAAAAGAACCATTATCCCCATCAATTTGAATTTTATCGTAGAAAATAAAAGAACAGGAAGCTTTCTGCAGCGAAAGTTTCCTGTTCTTTTTTTATAAGCAGTGCTTCATTTTTAGGTATACAACAAGACGGAAAAGTACATCAGTCCAGCACCTAACATAACGAATAAGTGCCAAACCACATGCATGAACCGAACGGATTTTAAACTATAGAATAGCGCACCTACAGTATAAGAAACACCACCGCTTGCTAGTAAAAATGTTCCCCAGTAGCCTAAATGTTCGATCAGAGGTTTAAAGGCAATAACACATAACCAGCCCATGATGATGTAGATCAGGGTGGAGATTTTTGAGACGGTCTCTTTTTTATGAAGAGTCAGTGACTTATAAACGATGCCGCTAATTGCTAGTAGCCAAATCAAGACAAAGAGTGACCAGCCAAGCCAGCCTTGGATACTAAGCAAGCAAAAAGGTGTATAACTTCCAGCGATCAGCAAGAAAATGGAGGCATGATCAAAGACTTGGAAGACCTTTTTTGCTTTGGTAAAAATCAAACTGTGAAATAAGGTAGAAAAGAGGAAGAGCAAAATCATCATCGACCCATAAATGGCATAGGAAACGATGTGGATAGGTGACCCTAGATTTGCCCCCTTGATTAAGAGGATGACCAGTCCTGCGATACTCAGTCCTAATCCGATCCCGTGGGTTACTGCATTTAATACTTCATTGACGATCAAATATCTGCGACTAAACTTCATGTGCTGCATTCGGCACCGTCCTTTCGAATCGAAATTAGATGAAAAAAAATTTTCTCTCTGTTATACTTAGTATAAATGGTCTGTGGTTATTTTACCACGAAAAAAGACTTGATTTAAAGAGAGAGTGAATATATGATGGCAAATCTTAAAATTGTGACAGATTCTTCCAGTACGATGGAACCAAGTGTCCGTGATGCTTTGGCTATCCATGTCGTGCCTTTATCTGTAATGATCGATGGTGTCGTTTATTCAGATGATGAAACGTTGCCGGGAGAAAAATTTATGCAAATGATGGCGCAAGCCAAAGAATTACCTAAAACTAGTCAGCCGCCGATTGGTCATTTTGTAGAACTGTATGACGAATTAGGCAAAGATGGCAGTGAAATACTATCGATCCATATGACCAAAGGTCTTAGTGGCACTGTGGAAGCGGCTCGTCAAGCCAGTCATTTATCAAAAGCCAAAGTCACCGTGATCGATAGCGACACGACAGACCAAGCGTTGGCTTTTCAAGTGATTCGGGCAGCAGAATTGGCTAAAGCCGGTAAGACACTAGAAGAAGTTTTACCAGAAGTGGATCTGGTGCGTGAGCATACGAAATTATTTATCGGCGTTTCAACGTTAGAAAACTTAGTAAAAGGTGGGCGCATCAGTCGCGCCAAAGGTCTTTTATCGAGCTTACTGAACATGAAAGTGATCATGGATTTTGATCATTCAGAACTGATTCCAGTCGTCAAAGGACGCGGCGTCAAGACGTTCAATAAATGGTTTGAGGAATTAAAAGCAGAATTGAAGAATATGCCAAAAGTGACGAAAATTGGTATTTCTCATGCAGAAGGGTTAGAAATCACGGAACGTTTCCAAAAAGAACTAGCAGAATTGTTTCCTGACTTGGAGATCCCATTGCTTCACACAACACCGATCATCGCCACTCATACAGGTAGAGGTGCGTTTGCGATCACTTACAGTACGGAATAAAAAAGGTGCTTCCTTTCAGCGATTCGTTTGACGACGAATCGCTTTTTGGTGTATGAAAAGCTGAAAGGAAGAAAAAGCAGAATGAAGCTGCGATTCTTTGTCTATTCAGAGAGTAGGGAGCTGTTTTCTTTCTTAAGTTTGAAGGATTGCGACTAGGAATTTTATGAGAATTTTGTTAAAATAGCAAAGATTACAAAGGAGTTTGAATACCTGTGAAATGGAAGAAATTAGTAACTTATTTGATCGTTGTGGGACTGATAGCCGTTGGAACGGGTGTACTGTTTCATTTAGCTGTTCCCAAAGCGCAACCACTGCTGACCCCTGTGGATAAGCTAGCAGCCAATGATTCGAAAAAATCCGCCATTGAATACCTCGCACTTGGGGATTCATTGACAGAGGGTGTTGGGGATGAAACAGCTCGGGGCGGCTTTGTGCCTATTTTGGCAGGAGATCTAGAGGACCGCTATGATCTGAGCAATTTAGTAACCAAAAATTATGGGGTCGCTGGTGAACGAAGCGACCAGATTTTAAAACGAGTCAAAAATGATGGAGATTTGCGCCAAGACCTTAGTCAAGCGGACCTGATTACTTTGACCGTCGGCGGAAATGACGTCTTAAAAGTGATCCAAAGCAATTTCTTCGGTCTGAGTATCGAGACGTTTACGGAACCGATGGCAGAATATAATGAACGCTTAAAAGATTTATTCGCTCAAATCCGTGAACTAAATAGCGATGCCCCAATCTATGTTTTGGGTATTTACAATCCATTTTATCTGAACTTTCCAGAGATCACCGACATGCAGACGATCATTGATAACTGGAATAAACAGACGGAAACGTTCGTCAATCAGCAAGAAAATGCCTTTTTTATTCCTATCAACGATTTGCTCTATAAAGGGTTAAGTGATGAGGTCGGTATTGCGGATACAGAAGAAGACGCAACTGAGGAAACAACACAAACAACCGACACTGGAAGTTTACCTGAGTCATCGGCGCCAAATGCTGATGAGACACAAAGCAGCACGTCGGCGACTACCGACTCATCGCAAGCTGTCGGGAATAATATCACCAACAATGTTTTGTATGAAGGCGATCGCTTCCATCCCAATAATCTTGGGTATCAACTGATGGCGAATGCCGTTCGCGATGAAGTGATCAAAACACAAAACTATTGGTTGCTAGAGGAGGAAGCAAAATGAAACCAAGCGAATCAACGAAGCAGCCGGAAAAAACAGCTGCAAGCACTAAAAAATCGATCAACTACTGGAAAATTGCTTTTCTAGTTCTGGTCGGCATCCTTTTGGGGACAACGGTTTTCTTTGCTTCAAGAATTTTTCAGCAGCGAGAAACTGGCTTAAATGAAAGTGCTGAACTTGTTCAACGGGAGGGCAGTCCTGTTCTGACCGTTAACAGCAACAAAAGCCAAGTCAATCAATTGATTGATTTTTATCTATCTGATTTTCAAAAGGATCAAGAGGTAAAATATAATTTTGAGCTGAGAAACGAAGCACTCTTAACAGGCGAGTTTCAAGTATTAGGGTTTCCTATCACGTTTTATCTCTATTTTGATCCTTATGTGACAGAAGAAGGCAATGTCCAATTAAAAGCCAAAAGTTTATCGATTGGCACCTTGGATTTGCCCACTAGTGAAGTAATGAAAATGATCAAACGTAGTTTTAAATTTCCCGAATGGATCGATGTCAATGCCGATGAACAAATTATACTGATACGATTGGATCAATTCCGCATGCAAAACGGATTGTTCATCAAGGCAAACAAAATCAATCTTGTAGATGATGAAATTCAAATGAGCTTATATTTACCAGCTGAAACGGAGGATGAATAATGGAACGAGCAATTTTTGCAGGTGGGTGTTTCTGGTGTATGATCCAGCCCTTTGATGAACTCGAAGGGGTGCATTCGATTTTTTCTGGTTATACCGCAGGACATACCGAAAATCCAACCTATGAAGAAGTCAAAAGCCATCAAACAGGGCATACTGAAGCAGTAGAAATCATTTTCGACCCAGAAAAAATCAGTTATGAGGAGCTCTTGACGATTTATTGGCAGCAAACAGATCCAACGGATGCTTTTGGCCAATTTGAAGATCGCGGTGACAATTATCGTCCGGTTATCTTCTATTTTAATGAAGAGCAGCGAAAAAAAGCCGAAGCCAGCAAAGCAGCACTTCAGGCTTCCGGTCGCTTTACCGATCCGATCGTGACTACGATCGAACCAGCGCAACCCTTTTATTTAGCGGAAGAAGAACATCAAGAGTACTACAAAAAGAATCCTGAAAATTTTGCTCGCAATCATGCCCGTCGAGCAGCCTTTTTAGAAGATCATTGGGAGCAAGAACATGCGTAAAAGTTTTTATAGCTATTTAATGGCAGTCAAAGGTCCGAGTCATACAGATGAGGCTCAGATCTTTGCCACTCATGCGAGTCATGATATTCAGTTTCCAAAGCACAGTGATGATTATGATGAAGTCTCTTCTTATCTGGAACTAAACGTTGATTATTTGCCATCCATGGATATTTTTGATCGTATCTGGGCAGAGTATCTCGAAAATAACAAATAAAAACGTCCTTCGTTTTGCCTGCATAAATGCTCAGAACGAAGTTGTTTTTTCTCAGAGAGGTGTTGTGAATGAAAAATGTAACGACAAGCCGATATATCGTTTCTCTTGTCTGTGTCGCGATTTTGTCGGGAGGCGGTGTCTACTTATGGCAAACAGCCCAGCAAAATCAGCAGACGACACAGCCGGCGACAGAAACGACGACAGAAGCCAGCGGGATGGAGAAAATCCAGTCGTTGTATGACCAGATCCTTGCGAATTATTACCAAGAAGTCGATGAGGATGCATTGATTGAGGGTGCTCTTCAAGGGATGACCGATGCGCTTGACGATCCTTACACGACGTATCTAAACCAATCAGATGCGGATAACTTGGATCAGTCCCTCTCAGGAAGTTTTGAAGGGATCGGTGCTACTTTGTCGATCGTGGAAGACTATCCCGAGGTCGCACAAGCGCCAATCAAAAACACCCCTGCAGAAAAAAGTGGTCTGCGCATGAATGATCGAATCGTCAAAGTCGATGGGGAAGATACGCAAGGACAGGAATTGTCTGAAGTCGTGAGTAAGATTCGAGGGGAAAAAGGCACGCAGGTGACCTTAACGATTCAGCGTGGAGCAGATACCTTTGATGTGGAAATCACTCGGGACGTGATCCCAATCGAAACGGTCCATGGTGAACTGGTTGAAAATGATGATACGATCGGTCGAATTGATATTACCTCCTTTGCCGAAAACACAGCAGCTGAGTTGAAAGAAACGATCACCGAGTTGCGGGAAGACGGTGCGAAGTCGTTTGTTCTTGATCTAAGACAAAATCCTGGTGGATTGCTGGATCAAGTCCAGATCATGGCAAGTATGTTTTTAGAAAACGGTCAAACGATCGTGAAGTTTGCCAACAATCAAGGGGTTGTCAGTGAGACCAAAGCGAGCGAAGCATTGGATGAAGGATTCAAAGTCACAGAGCCAGTCGTTGTTTTAGTCGACGGCGGCAGTGCCTCCGCAGCTGAGATTTTTGCCGCAGCCTTGCAAGAATCAGCGGATATCCCAGTTGTTGGTACGGAAACCTTTGGTAAGGGGACCGTTCAAAATGTGAAGGATCTGGGGGATAATAGTGAATTAAAAATGACAGTCATGAAATGGCTGACACCGAATGAAAATTGGGTCAACGATCAAGGTGTGATGCCAGACTATGAAGAGGATTATCCAGAATATGCGTATTTCCCGCCATTACCTCGTGATAATGCCTTAAAAGCTGGACAATCGTCAACGGCTGTCAACAATCTGAATCAATTTCTTAAAGCGTTAGGGTATGCCACGAGCGGCGATACCTTCAATGACGAGACGACTGCAGCTGTGAAAGCCTTCCAAGAAGACCATGACCTAAAGGCAACTGGTGAAGTCGATGCCGACACTGCCCAAGCAATTGAAAAAGAAGTAGCAGAAAAACTCAAAGCAGAGGACCCAGCGTACTTAAAAGCACTGTCCTTGCTTTCAGAAAAATAAGTAAGGAATAAATCGGAGAGGAGGTAGATTTGTGAATGCCAAGAAACAGTGGATTGATCGTTTTTGGCTAGTTGTGAAATATGCCTTGATCGCCTTTGCAACAGCCTTCTTGATTCGGGCATTTTTACTGATTCCGGTTCCTGTTGAAGGGAACTCCATGGAAGGAACGTTGCAACAAGGAGATATGGTAGTCATCGAAAAGATTTCACCGATCCAGCGTTTTGATGTCGTTGTTTTCCAGCTGCCAGATGGTTCGACCTATATCAAGCGGGTGATTGGCTTGCCGGGTGAGTCGGTGAAATATGTCAATGATCAGCTTTACATTGATGATGAACCGGTAGATGAAGATTTTCTAGTGAAAAACCGCAGCAACGATCATGAGTCTGCCTCTTATACCAATGATTTTGATTTGGAATCTTTATTGGGCGTGGAGAAATTAGGCAAAGACAGTTATTTTGTCATTGGTGATAATCGACGTGCCTCTAAAGATAGCCGCTCCTTTGGTCCTATATCAGGCGATGCGATTTTAGGCAATGCCCGCTTTGTTTATTATCCATTGACTCATATTCGGCTGATTTAGACTGAGAAAAATAGAATATTCTTAATAAACATCCCCCCTTGGAATCATCTGTTGATTCCAAGGGGGGATTTTGTATAGCAATGATCCTTTTTCAAAAGGATGTGATTTGTATCGAGAAAAGGGTGAACTTAGGCGCTATTGGCAGTTATTCTTTGTATTTTTTCATTAAAAGCAGCCAAGAGTTTCTGACATAGATTCGTTTCAAAATCACGGTAGCGGCAAAAATCAATGATCGCAGTGTTTTCCTCGGTTGTAAAAGGAGGTAAAAGCTGTGGGGAACTCAGAATATAAAAGTCAAAGGGTTCCTCTGTGGGCAGCGTGATCCGTTCAATTTCAACATAGGGCAATCGTTCACATATATTAAACACTTCCATTGAGACCAAGTAATTGGATACATAGACAAAAGCAACTTTAAGCTTATATTTCTGTTCCTTTTCGATGTAAATGGGGTAAAGCAAACACGCTTGATAAAAAGCAAGATCCGTATAACAGGCTTTTAACCACTCGTAGCCTTTGCGGTTTGCTATTTTACGCCAAAAACTCTGAATCGTATTTGTCAAAATCGTATGTAATGGGTACTTATCTTTGATTACAGTTGTTTCGAAAAAATTTAAAAGAGGGACTTTTTGCTTGAATATGCAGAACTTCAGCAATGTAAGATATGTATTCATATAAAGAAACGATTGATGGTCGAAATCAAAATCACAGAGAAATTTTTGGCAGTGTGCTTCAAATTCAGCCATCAGTTCCTTTAACTCCGATTTTTCATGCTTGTAACAGTCTTGAATGATCGGAAGGCGCACGTCTGCTGCTGAAGTTAGCATCGGCCAGTAATAAAAAAGGAAAAACAAAGCATTGATCTCAAGAATATCTATCGCTGAATCAATGATTTCAAAAAACGCTGAAAAGAAATCAAGATTTTCACCACTGGGAATAAAGGACTGGTTCGTTAACTGATAAAGATTTGTCGCGTGACCATTCTTGATACGAAATAGACAGATTTTGCAATGAAGCAAGGCTTCTTTTTTGCCAATCTCATACTTGCTTTTGTACTTCGTTCCTTCGTAAGTTACAAAAAGTTCTTCGATCTCTTGATCAAATGCCCTCGCCAAACTATCTCCTAAAGAAATGTGCCAGATAAAATTAAACAATAAGATGCGAATCACCATCTCCGAACCTGTAAGTGCCATAGCGGACTGATTTAACGTCACGTTGAATTCTTTCAAATGGTCTTGCAGCTTCTTTGTTTGCCGAAAGCAAGTCGAACGACTGATATAGTTTCTTTGGCAAAATGCCAGTAAACTTTCATCTTGATTGGTCAAGATGCTTAACAATAATTTGTAAGAAATGCTTTCTTGCGCTAAAAATTGCTGATATTGGTTGTATTCAATCAAATTTTTAGGAAGATTCAGGGTGTTTTTATGTAATGAAAGATTCACTGGGGAGAGGTTTTGCAAGTCGAGTTGGATCGAGGAAAGTAAACTTTTCAATCGTGTTGCACTCAAATGGGTCAGATTTTTCACGAACTCTAGGTTGTATTCACCCGGAGCAATTGATAATAGTTTTCCGTAGAGTCCGATTTTGTCTAACGCTCGGGTATCTAAGAGTATTTTTTCAATCAAATGATCACCTTCTTGTTTTATTAATAACGTATTTATATAACGGTGTAAAGACACGTCTCAAAACTTTTGCTTTTTTTTTAGAAAAATTGAGACAAATTTTTCATAGAACTGTCTCATAAAGAATAAAAATAGAAATCGCAGGTGAAAAACGATAGTTTTTTTACATTATTAAATAACATGTCGATAATGAATTAACTTTAAAATAACTAACTTTTTTTTCTTATGAATAACTACAGGTGTGCCAATTAGTTCTATTTTTCAGAAAATAAAAAAAAGAGGTGCCTTTTGCTTCTTTCTTGTATGATCAGCTTGTAATTTTTGATTCTTTGAAAGGAGGTCTTTTTATGTTTTTGACAAAGAGACACCACTGGTTCTCTTTCATTTTCTGTATGTTAGGGGGGATACTATTTTTCATTTATTCGAGTTTGCAAATAAACGGGACAGCAAGTGCACAAGAAGAAAACACGATCACTATTGCTGAAACGAAGCAGATCAAGCTGACTGGTCACCAAGTGGGCAATCAATTTTCTTTATGCTATCAGCTACCACAAAAAAACAAACAGCAGCGTCTCTGGGTACAACTATATGCGATCGATGACACGAAGGAACAGTTGTTATTAAAAACAAGCAATGAAGAGATGACTCAAGTCAAGGATGATTCCGCACAGTCTTGGCTTACAACCCAAGATTTCTTGCAAACACCAACGGAACAAGAACTAATCTTTCAGCTGCCTGAAGAAACGAAAAAGCTAAAATTGACGATTCAGATCGAAGAATATGACAAGGAACGTGAAGAATCGTACAACCTACTGTCTTTGAATGAGTCAGTTTTTGAAATCCCACTTGCCACAAATTCTGCTTCTTCAGAAACGTCAGAAGTCAATTCTGGCACTGGATCCTCCTCAGAAGCAGTGAGCGAGTCGGCATCGGAGCAAACGGCGACTGAAGGGTCAAAAGAAGTTTCGAACGAAGAAACGAAGGAAGAGACGAAGGAAGAGACAAATGAGACAGGAACGGCGACAAGTGCTTCTGAAGCGGAAACGCTCATTGAACCATTTAAACAAGAACGTCTTTATCAAAAAACGACCGTTTCACAAACTTTTGCTTCGATTGAACCAGATTATACGACAGACCAAAGCGGGACGTATCCTGCGGCGAACTGGAAAACTGATGAAAACAGTAACGTCTTAAATCATCAGGGGAACAAGGATGCAGGCGAAACGTGGGACGGCATAACTACATGGAATGGCGATCCAGCAAATTTGACCCATTCATATATTGAATATGGTGGTGTAGGAGACGAAGCAGATTTCGCGCTACGAAAATTTGCCAAAGAGACGAATACCCCGGGACTATTTGATGTCTACCTGAATGTACGAGGGAATGTTCAACGTCAAATTGATCCCATCGATGTCGTGTTGGTAGTGGATTGGTCAGGCAGTATGAATGAGATGGGACGGATCGCAGAAGTGAAAAAAGGCGTGGATCGCTTTTTGAATCAAATTGAAGGAAGCGGCATTCAGGATAGTGTCTACATGGGCTATGTCGGTTATTCCAGTGATGGCAGCAATTATCAAAACAAAACCTGCCAATTAGGAAAATTTTCTGAAGTCAAAGAGACGATCCGATCGATGACGCCAGAAACAGCAGCTGGGGGAACCTTTACACAAAGGGGGCTACGTCAAGCAGGGGATATGCTATCGACGCAAAATGGACATAAGAAAGTCATCGTTTTGCTAACGGATGGCGTTCCTACTTACAGTTATCATGTGTCTAAAGTGCATACCCAGGCAGACGGCAGTTATTATGGAACCGCCTTTTCTCTTACTCAAGACCAGCCGATGAATACATCGTTTCTCTACAATGGCTATTTTGCGTTTGATCAACAGAACAATTATAAATGGATCAACAATACCTTTATCGCCACGATTGGTGAAGCGATGGCGTTAAAAGAACGCGGTATCGAGATTCATGGGTTGGGGATTCAACTGCAAGGAGATCAAACCGCTGGGTATACAAAGGCCGATGTCGAGAAAAAAATGAGACAGATGGTTTCTGCTGATGAAGATGGCCATCTTTATTATGAGTCAGCCAATGAAGCAGCGGATATTGCCGACTATCTCGAGAAAAAAGCCCTTCACATTTCGGCAACAGTCACCGATGGCGAGATTACTGACCCCATTTCGCAGCCATTTGTCTACGAAGAAAATAGCTTGTCCGTCAAAAGTGTCGGGTCGGCTGCTCTAACGGTGCAGCCTGACATTTCGATGTCTGACAATACAATCCATGCTTCTGGTCTTTATTTAGGAGAAGGGCAAGAACTGCAAATTCATTATCAAGTGCGGATTCAAACAGAAGCAGCGGATTTTAAACCAGATACTTGGTATCAAATGAATGGCGAAACGGTATTTTATCCGAATCATCAGTCCGATCAAAAGGCATTGTTTGGTGTGCCATCCGCCAAAGCACCTGGGAAGGAGGTGACGATCAAAAAACACTGGGAAGAATACGATGGCGATACCTCCAGTCGTCCCGAAACGATCTATTTTGAAATAAGTAGGAGTCCTGTCAGCAATGAGAATAGCTGGCAAACAGGGTATCTCAAACTTACTGAGACCGATGCCCAAGATCAGACAACTTGGGAACGAAGCAAGGTTTACGCGCTTTCTGAAAAGGATGGGACGGAGTACGAAGAAACCCGTTTACTGCCGCTGTATAACAATCAAGGAGAAACTTTTGATTATCAAGTCACAAATGAACGAGCAGTGGCAGGTTATGAAGCGACAAAAGTGGACGCTTATACATGGAAAAACACAAAGGCGTTTGTGCCCTTGGCATTAAACCTGATCAAAAAATCCGCTGTAGGAGAGGTGAAGCTGACAGGTGCCGTTTTTGAATTAACGGGGGCAGGAGAGACAGTGACCCTTGTGGATCAAGGGGATGGAACGTATGGGCTGCCAGCAGATACTGTGTTGCAAAAAGATCAGACCTATCGTTTGGAGGAAGTCACTGCACCGGCGGGACATCATTTGTCTAAGCAGACAGAGTGGCTAATTCATATCGATGCGCAAGGGAATACGACGATCGATGGGCAACCCGTCACAGTGGACGATCATACGATTACGCTGGAGATCACCAATCCGTTTACAGAAATTCCAGTTGCTATTCGAAAATATACGGTACAAAAAGAGCAGCAAGTACTGTTAGCTGGGGCTGTCTTTTCTCTGCAACAAAAAACAGCAGCGGGGGATTATCAAGAAATTGCCTCAGAAACATCGAATGATGTGGGGATGGCTGAATTTACGATCCTTGAGCCGGGCGCTTATCGCATCTCAGAAACAGCTGGTCCGCTTGGATACGATACGATTGCTGGTGATTATGAGTTTGTCGTTGGTTCAGACGGAAAGCTCCAGTATCAAGGGGAAAACGTCGCTGCAGATGCCAACTGTTGGACTCTTACCCATGGCAATCAGTTAAAACCTTTTGATTTGGTGGTCAATAAACAGGATGAACTGGGACAAGCGCTTGAGGGAGCCAAATTCCGCTTAAGCGGAAACGGTCAGACGATAGAATTACCAGAATCCCAAGAATCGCTAGCGGTATTTCATTTCTATGATCTAACACCAGGCAGCTATACCTTAGAAGAAATTGTTACGCCTACAGGCTATGCTGGTTTAACAGCACCTGTGAAAATCAGGATCGAAGAGGATGGCAGTGTCTTGATTGACGAAAAATTGCAGCCGAATCTTCTTGTTTCTGGAGAAAAGAACAATCAAATAGAATTGATCGTCACCAATCAAGTGAAAGTGTCTCTTCCTGAAACAGGAGGGAATTGGCATGGGTGGCTGGCGATTCTTTCAGCAGGTCTACTAGTCCTTTTAACAGGTAGCTATCTGTACGTTACGCGCAAAGATAAGCCCTCATTAAAGTAATTTGACCATTCGTGAAAAAACGAAAACATCAAACATAGAAGAGAGGAAAGAACAATGAAAAAGATTTTTAATCATACGAAAATGGTTTGTCTCCTATTTTTACTTCTGCCATTTGTCTTTTTTGGAACGAAAAATCAGCAAGTATCCGCAGAGAGCAATTTGGCACAGATCCATCTGCATAAAAAGAAAATGGTCAATTTGCCAGGTTCATTGATTCAAAATAGTGGGACTGAGATGGCAGAGTTTGATCAATACCAAGGCTTAGCCGATGTCACTTTTTCTGTCTATGATGTGACCACAGCATTTTATGAAAAACGATCTGCAGGGGCATCCGTTGAAGAAGCCAAGCGTCAAGTCCAAACCTTGACGCCTGGTTCCCCTGTAGCTAGCGGGAAAACAGATGCAGCCGGTGATTTGGTTTTTGAATTGCCGAAAAAACAAGCCGATCGGGATGCAGTTTACACCATTGTAGAAGACCCTAAAGACGGTGTTACCACTGCTGAGAACATGGTGATCGCCTTTCCTGTTTACGAAATGATCCAACAAGCAGACGGGTCGTATGCTTACGGGGAAGAAGAATTAGACACGATTCATCTTTATCCTAAAAATACTGTCACAAATGAAGGAACGCTCCTTGTGAATAAACGAGGAACGGGGGAAAACGAACCACTGAATGATGCGGAATTTGTCATCTCAAAGCAAGAAGGAAACCAACAGACCAAGAAATATATCTTAAGTGCAGACGATGGACTTTATACGTGGACGACTGACAAACAAGCAGCGTACCGCTTTTTAACAGGTAAACAATATGCTGCTGGAGAAACGACCATCGATGTTGAAGAAAACCAAAAAGGACAGTTAAAAGTTGAGCAGTTAGAAGCAGGCACCTATCAATTAGAGGAAACGAAAGCCCCAAGTCAAGCCGCCTTGATCGAGCAAGAAACCATCAAGGATTTTTCGATCGCAGCAGGCAATGACGTCACGGTTGAGTTAACAGTCAAGAATGACACGACAAATGTTACCAAAACAACACCACAATTAGACGGCAAAGACGTGGGAATCGGCGAAAGAATTCAATATCACCTAACGGTCAATATCCCATTAGGTATCCAAGACAAAGTAGGAGCAGAAAACAAATACAAACATTTCCAATTGATCGATGCGCACGATCCAGCATTGACTTTTGAAAACACAGCAGAGGGAGAAACTGGCTATGCGTTGTATGATGGAGAAAAGAAAATCGATTCAACGAACTATCAAGTAACGGAAAAAGAGCATGGCTTTACGGTAACCATCAATCCAGAATTTGTGCCGCAATTAACGCCGGGAAATCAATTGCGCTTTGTGTATTATATGTATTTAAATGAACAGGCTATGCCTATCAATGGCTTTAAGAATGAAGCAAATGTAGAAACAGATTTCATGACGGATCAAACGCCGCCAAGCGTGGAAGTTTTGACAGGGGGCAAACGCTTCTTAAAAGTCGATGGGGCTGTGACCGCTACCGAAGCGCTGGCAGATGCAGTTTTTGTTGTACGAGATCAAGACCGTGATGATGCCAACTACTTGAAAATCGAAGAGGGAACCAAACAGGTATCTTGGGTGCAAACAGCGGATGAAGCGACGAAATTTACCACAGGTACAGATGGATTGGTTGATATCATCGGGATGAAATTTGGCACGTACTATTTGGAAGAAGTAAAAGCACCGAAAAATTACGTGCTGCTAACAAATCGCATCGCTTTTGAAGTGCATGAAACTTCTTATGGAACGAAAGAGCAATTGGGAGAGCCCGAAAAAGTTCCTAACCGCCGCAAAGGAACCTTACCAGCAACTGGTGGTGTCGGCACGTATTTAATGGGCGCAATCGGAGTGGTGATCGTTGGTTTAGCAGGGGGTTATTTTGTAAAACGGAAAGGGTAAGTAAATGAGATGAAAAAGCACGATGAGTATCAGACGAAGAAATGGCGCAAAAGCACCAACTAAAAAAGTAACTTTGTTGGATTTTCTGATGGGTGTTCTGCTGCTGCTAGGGGTTTTGATCATCAGTTATCCTTTTGTAAGTAATCAGCTCAACACGATTTTGGATCAACAGTTGATCAGTTACTACCAAAGCCAAGCCAAAAAAATGAGTGAAATAGAAAAACAGCAAAAAAGGAACCAGTTGGAACGAGCAAATCAAGAGCTGGCACAGCAACCCAGCAATCCTGGAATCAAAGAAACGCAAGATTTATCAGAAACAAGAGACTCAGAATCAGTTGATACACCTGATTACTATGAACGACATACGATCGGTGTTTTAAAGATCCCCGTAATCGGTGTCGCCCTCCCGATTTTTGATCAAACCACCGATACGTTGTTAAAAAGAGGCGCAACATTATTGGAGGGCGCTTCGTATCCAATAGGTGGTGAAGATACCCATGCTGTTCTGTGCGGACACCGTGGGTTAACGAGTGCAACGCTCTTTACTGATCTGCCTAAGCTGCAGATCGGCGATGAGTTTTATATCGAAACGTTTGATGATACATTGGCGTATCAAGTAGATCAAATAAAAACGGTCGACCCTGATGATACTCAGGCATTAAAAATTGTGAAAGGCAGCGATTACGTCACGCTGTTGACCTGTACCCCCTATATGGTCAATAGCCATCGTTTATTGGTACGGGGCAAAAGAATTCCTTATGTTGAAGAAAAAGAAACAGCCGCCGCCAAAAAAGTACAGCAGCAAAAAGTAGGATTGATGCTAGGCGTGATCACTGTTCTTATCCTCCTCTTGTTGATTAGTAACAGGATTCAGCGGAAAAAACGTCTTCATTCGAATACTTCCATTGATGAAAAGTAAGGATCGTTTGTTTTTCTCAATAAGTAGAAGAAAATGACTTTTTAACCTAAGTCATAATGAAACATGTCGTGTGAAATATGGTACAATAACTAAGATAAAAGATAGCAAAAAAGCAGTCAGACTATTGTGAGTGTGTTATGAAAAACCAAAATAAAGCGGTAAGGATGCTTCATTCAACCACTTCCCCAAAATTAAAAGTCAAGGAGCGTTGAAACAAACGCGCTCGAAGCTTTTCCTATGCATCAGGTTGGAAAAAGAACCTTGATCCGCAAACAGTTCGGCTAGTTTGCTGCACTGATGGGTTTTTCAGACTCAAAAAAGCAAGTAGCCTTCGTTCTTGTCACCTATAGACTACACGAATATAAAAACGACTGTCTTTTTTATCAATTCGAAGAAGTACCAAGGAGGAAAACGTTCAAATGACCATTCAATGGTTTCCAGGCCATATGGCGAAAGCCAGACGTGAAGTAAGTGAAAAATTAAAGTTCGTGGATATCGTTTTTGAACTCGTGGACGCACGCTTGCCGATTTCATCCCGCAATCCCATGTTAGATCAATTATTACAACAAAAACCACGATTGATCTTGATCAATAAAGCGGATCTCGCAGATCCCGTTCAAACCAAAAAATGGGAGCATTATTTCCAAGCACAAGGCTATCTAGCACTGGCAATCAACGCCCAAGACAATCAAGGGGTTAAAGCCATTGTTCCTACAGCAAAACAAGTCTTGAAGGAAAAAATTGCTCGCGACAAAGCGAGAGGCTTGAAGCCTCGTGCGATTCGAGCAATGGTGATCGGCATCCCGAATGTCGGAAAATCGACCTTGATGAACCGCTTAGTAGGGAAGAAAATCGCTCAGACGGGCAATAAACCCGGCGTGACGAAAGGGCAGCAATGGCTGCGTTTTGGGACTGATCTAGAGCTTCTAGATACGCCTGGGATCTTATGGCCAAAATTTGAAGATCCTGAGATCGGCAAGAAGCTGGCATTGACCGGAGCGATCAAAGACCAGCTGATCCATTTGGATGATATCGCATTGTATGGTCTTGATTTTTTTGCCCGCTATTATCCTGAAAGAATCGCGAATCGTTACCAACTAAAAGCGGAAGAAGAGGCGTTGTTAGCGCCCGATCTGTTGATGAAAATCACGGAAAAACGTGGCTATAAAGACAATTACGATCGAGGAAGCGAACTCGTTGTCTTCGACATTCGGCAAGGGAAATTGGGCCGATATACACTAGATCGAGTGGAGGAAATGGAAAGCCAAGATGAAACAACCGATTAAGACAATCAAAGAGCGATTATTTGATCCAGCTTTCAATGACCAAGCGTATTTGCAGGTGCTGCAAGCAGATGAACGAGCAGGGGTCCAAAAGCTGCTGCAACAATACGAGAAACAGCGAGTGAAACACCAGCTATTGCAGGAAAAATACGAAGAAATGATGCGTTTTGAAAACGAAGCATTTCAGCAAGGCGCCCGTTTTATTGCTGGTTTAGATGAAGTGGGGCGCGGACCATTAGCAGGACCCGTTGTGTCAGCTGCGGTCATCTTGCCTAAGGAATGTCAGATCTTAGGTCTAAATGATTCCAAACAGCTTTCTGCCAAGAAAAGAGAAGAGCTGTTTATCGAAATTCAAAACAAAGCCGTTGCTGTCGGTATCGGTGTGGTCAGTCCAGAAGAGATCGATCGGATCAATATCTATCAAGCCAGTCGTCTAGCAATGAAAGAAGCCTTGATCGACTTAGCAGTCAAGCCCGAGTATTTACTGATCGATGCGATGACGATCGATACGGAAATCCCTCAACAAAGCTTGATCAAAGGAGATGCCCGTTCCATTTCCATTGCCGCAGCAAGTATCATCGCCAAGGTATATCGAGACAATTTAATGAAAGATTTTCATGAAGTCTATCCTTTTTATGGGTTTGATCAAAATGCTGGGTATGGAACCAAAGTCCATTTAGAAGGGCTAGCTGCCCACGGAATCTGTCCTATTCATCGAAAAACATTTGCGCCAGTAAAACAATATCTATAAATTTCATCCATCCCTCTTTTTTTAGCGAATCTTATAAGTAAGATTACTAAGAAAAGAGGGCTTTGTTTATGAAGTATCAACAAGCAACAGATTTTGAAAAACAGTTGATAAAACTGTACTACTGTCAGGGAATTGGTCTGCAAGGTTGTTGGAAGATCATTTGGCATTGGTTGGAAACAAAAGAGATGAATTGTTCGCTGGAAGAGATGATTGCCATCGGGGTCCTTCCACAGCACCGTGCGGTTTTTCGGCGATCATGGGAGCGATTGACAGACGAACACATCGCACAAAAGATGGGCGCACAAAACTACCTCACTTTCTTCTCGGCGGAGTATCCGATGCTTTTACGACAAATCGCGGACCCGCCATTGATGCTTTTTTATGAAGGGAATCTGCAATTGCTACAAACGACCATGATTGGCTTTGTTGGTGCAAGAACGGCGTCCTTATACGCACGAAAAGTTTGCGAAAAGCTGATTCCACCTCTAGTGACGGAAAATTATACCATCGTTAGCGGATTGGCCAATGGTGTCGACAGCTTTGCCCATGAATCAGCCATCAGAAATCGTGGACAAACCATTGCTGTGATTGCTTCTGGGATGGACCATTGTTATCCGTCATCTTCCTACCGTTTGTTCCAGCAGATCCGTCAAGAACATCTGGTGCTAAGCGAATATCCCCACGATACCAAACCGCAAAGATACCACTTTCCGCTGCGCAATCGCATTATTGCTGGGATCTCAAAAGGGGTCTGCGTAATTGAAGCCAAGGAAAGAAGCGGTTCTTTGATTACGGCACAGTTAGCGATGGAAAACGGACGAGAAGTTTTTGCAGTGCCTGGTGAAATGATTTCGGATCAGTCAAAAGGTTATCACCGCTTGATTCAAGATGGTGCAAAATGTACGATTAGCGTGTCGGATATTTTACAAGAGTTAGCCTTTTTTTGATTTTTCCAATCAACCTTCCTTGACAAACCTTTTCTTGAAAGCTATGATAAGCTACGATTTGTATGTTTCATCTGCATACGATAGGTTCACTGATTGATAGAATATAATAGTAGGAAAAATTCAGGAAGGAGCCATTCTTTATATGGCATATAAATATTTAGTAATCGTGGAATCGCCCGCAAAGGCGAAAACCATTGAAAAATACCTTGGACGAAATTACAAAGTCGTCGCAAGTGTCGGTCATATTCGTGATCTCCCTAAAAGTAAGATGGGGATCGATGTCGAAAATGATTATGAGCCTCATTACATTTCGATCCGTGGAAAAGGTGACGTGATCAAAAGTCTCCGTTCTGCTGCGAAAAAAGCTGAAAAAGTCTACCTCGCAAGTGACCCGGATAGAGAAGGAGAAGCTATTGCTTGGCATTTAGCTTTTCTACTTGGACTAGATTTAAAAGATAAAAATCGTGTCGTCTTTAATGAAATCACTAAAGATGCGGTCAAAGCAGCCTTCAAAGAGCCAAGAACGATCGATGTGGATCTCGTCGATGCTCAACAAGCACGGCGGATCTTAGACCGATTAGTCGGGTATTCATTGAGTCCGATCCTTTGGCGCAAAGTCAAAAAAGGGTTAAGTGCTGGACGTGTTCAATCGGTGGCGCTTAAGATCATTATTGATCGTGAAAAAGAGATCCGTGATTTTGTTCCTGAAGAATATTGGAGCATTGATGGAAACTTTAAAAAAGCCACGAAGAAATTCAAAGCCAATTTTTGGGGCTTAGATGGCAAAAAGAAAAAATTACCGAATGCTGAAAGTATTAAAGAAGTCACCGATCGCCTTTCTGGTAAAGACTTTCAAGTGACAAAGGTTGAAAAGAAAGAACGCAAACGGAATCCATCTGCACCATTTACCACCAGTAGTTTGCAACAAGAAGCAGCCCGCAAACTGAATTTTCGAACACGGAAAACCATGATGGTCGCACAGCAGCTCTATGAAGGGATCGCCCTTGGCAAACAAGGGACTGTCGGTTTGATTACCTATATGCGTACCGACTCGACGCGAATCGCTGACACAGCCAAAGGGGAAGCAGCCGAATTTATCGAAAACACCTATGGTTCAGAGTTCTCCGCTCACGGTGGCAAAAAACGCGCCAATGCACAAGGGGCGCAGGATGCCCATGAGGCAGTAAGACCGACCAGTGTTTTGCGTACGCCAGAAGCCATAGAGAAATTCTTAGACAAAGACCAATTAAAATTGTATCGCTTGATCTGGTCTCGCTTTGTGGCTAGTCAAATGACGCCTGCCATTTTGGATACGATGAAAGTTACTTTGGATCAAAATGGTGTCATCTTTATTGCCAATGGTTCAAAGATCAAATTCAAAGGATTTATGCAGGTCTATGTGGAAGGACGCGATGATGGCAAAGAAGACAAAGAGAACATCTTGCCAGAGTTAGTCGAAGGAGATGTCGTTCAATCCGTATCGATCGAACCGAAACAGCATTTCACCCAACCACCTGCTCGTTACAGCGAAGCAACGTTGATCAAAACCCTTGAGGAAAACGGTGTGGGTCGTCCTTCAACCTATGCACCGACGTTAGAAACCATTCAGCGGCGTTATTATGTGAAATTGACGCAAAAACGTTTTGAGCCAACTGAACTTGGTGAGATCGTCAATTCGTTGATCGAGGAATTCTTCCCGCAAATTGTTGATATGCATTTTACTGCTGAAATGGAAAATAGTTTGGATAGCATTGAAGCTGGGAAAGAAGAATGGGTCAAAGTTGTCGATCAGTTTTATCGCCCATTTGAAAAAGAATTGACGACTGCAGAAGAAAGTATCGAAAAAATTCAAATCAAAGATGAACCTGCAGGCTTTGATTGCGATCTTTGTGGTCATCCGATGGTGATCAAATTAGGCCGCTACGGAAAGTTTTATGCTTGCAGTAATTTCCCAGATTGCCGCAACACAAAACCAATCGTGAAAGAAATCGGCGTTGAGTGCCCTGTCTGTCATCAAGGGCAAGTCGTTGAACGCAAATCGAAGAAAAACCGGTTGTTTTATGGTTGTACCCGCTACCCTGAATGTGACTTTACTTCTTGGGACAAACCAGTGGGTCGTAATTGTCCGAAGTGTGATAATTATTTAGTCGAAAAGAAAGTCAAAGGCGGGAAACAAGTCGTTTGTATCAAAGGCGACTATGAAGAAAATGTGCAAAAATAACTAGCAGGATTTCCTGTTAAAAAAGAATCGGCGTATTCTCTTGAATGGTCAGCCTCATCGTTGGCTGACAAAAGAAAGCGCCGGTCCTTTTGATTAATACAAGCTGTTTCTTATGAAAAGAGACGAGCTTTTGAAATAAAAGGAGAGCACTATGAAAAAAATCAATGTTATTGGTGCCGGTTTAGCCGGAAGCGAGGCTGCGTGGCAAGCAGCGCAAGCAGGTGTCGCAGTAAATCTTTATGAAATGCGTCCTAAGAAGTCGACAGAAGCCCATCACACAAATAATTTTGCCGAGCTTGTTTGTACCAATTCACTACGAGGCAACAATTTAACGAATGCGGTCGGTGTCTTGAAAGAAGAAATGCGTCGCTTGGATTCAGTGATTATCACTTCTGCAGACAAAACAGCGGTTCCAGCAGGTGGTGCCTTAGCTGTGGATCGCGATGATTTTTCAGAGTTGGTCACCAAACGTGTCAAGGAGCATCCTTTAGTTACAGTCATCGAAGAGGAGATCACTGAAATTCCAGAAGGCATCACTGTGATCGCGACAGGTCCATTGACTTCTGAACCGCTCTCAAAAGCGATCCAAGCCTTTAACGGATCTGAAGGATTTTATTTCTATGATGCCGCAGCACCAATCGTTGACAAATCAACCATCAATATGGATAAAGTTTATTTGAAATCTCGTTACGATAAAGGTGAAGCAGCCTATCTGAACTGTCCGATGAATGAAGAGGAGTTTTATGCGTTTCGTGAGGCCTTGGTCGATGCAGAGGTGGCTCCTTTGAAAGAATTCGAAAAAGAAAAATTCTTTGAAGGGTGTATGCCGATCGAAGTCATGGCTGGTCGTGGTCCGAAAACCATGTTGTTTGGTCCGATGAAACCAGTTGGGTTAGAAGATCCGAAAACTGGCAAGCGTCCTTACGCAGTGATTCAGCTGCGTCAAGACAATGCGGCGGCTTCTCTTTACAACATCGTTGGCTTTCAAACACATTTGAAATGGGGCGAACAAAAACGGGTATTCCGGATGATCCCTGGCTTGGAAGAGGCTGAATTTGTGCGCTATGGCGTGATGCATCGGAATAGTTTTATGAATTCACCTGAGCTTTTGCACCAAACCTATCAATCGAAAAAACGTGAGGACCTCTTTTTTGCTGGACAAATGACAGGGGTCGAAGGGTATGTGGAAAGTGCAGCCAGCGGGTTGATGGCTGGCATCAACGCTGCCAAACTTGCAAAAGGCGAAGCACCGATCATTATGCCACAAGAAACGACGATTGGTAGTATGGCGTATTATATCACCCATGCTGAAGGCAAACACTTCCAACCAATGAATGCAAACTTTGGGTTGTTGCCAGAACTTCCAGAGCGAATCAGAGACAAGAAATCCCGTTATGAAGCATTGGCAAATCGAGCGTTAGCTGCTTTAGAAAAAGCCAAGGAACAATTATAAGCACGATGATCGAAAACTTTCTTACTGATAATTGGTGAGAAAGTTTTTTTTTAATTTGTCTTGAAACTTTAATCAAGGTGACTTATGATAGACAGTAACAATGACAGAAGGTGGTGAAGATGGTGATCGGAAAATGGATTCATTTGATTCAAAACTATTTACAGCGTTTTCCTACAGTGATCCAATTTTTAGGTTGGCTGATCCTCTTGGTCGGGGTCATTTTCGTTGTCTTTGTTGCATTTAGTTTGCTGTTGGGGCCCTTTATGTGGCTCTACAATCGCATCACAGACAAAAACCGCAGCAATGTCATTAGCCGCAATGAGTTTGTGATCGGCGAACTGACGGAAAAGATTGTCGGAGATACAATCGGCGAAGTCATGGAAATAGGGAGTCAAGGTGCACGTTCTGTTTATCCTGCTCGTTTTTTTCGAGAAGAAGATCGTGAAAACAATGTTCGATTGCCAGTCGGCACCAAAGTCATCATTGTCGATTTTGATAAAAAAGGGATCGCGTTGGTGGTTGAAAGTAAAAATTTTATAGAATAGGAAGTGTTAGGTTATGGTGGATACAGGATCAGCAGTTGATTTTTTAAGTAATCCGATTTTATGGGGCGTTGTCCTCGTAGTTTTATTGATCGCCTTTTTGATGATACGCTACCGAATCGGAAAACCCGATGAAGCGTTGATCGTCACGGGGTCGTTTTTAGGAAAAGAAGGCATCAAGATTTTAAAAAACAGTGGGACGTTTGTGATTCCTATTGTTCAAAAGGCACATAAATTAAGTTTACTGACCCACAAGTTAGAGATTGGGACACCAGAAGTTTATACAGAACAAGGCGTACCGATCAAAGCCAGTGCCACGGTATTAGTGAAAGTCGGCAACAGTACCGAGTCGATCAAGACAGCCGCTGAACAATACTTAGGCAAATCCACTGGTGAACTGGAAGATGAAGCGCAAGAAGTCTTAGAAGGTCACTTACGGGCAATTCTAGGAACGATGACGGTGGAAGCCATCTACAAAAACCGCGATGATTTTGCGGAACAAGTACAAGAAGTTGCCTCTACGGATTTGAAAAAAATGGGGCTGGAGATCGTTTCATTTACGATCAAAGACGTTAGCGACAGCAATGGGTACCTCGATGCTTTAGGGCGTCCCCAGATTGCTGAAGTGAAGAAGAATGCTGAAGTAGCAGAATCCAATGCCTTAAGAGAAACGCGGATCAAGCAAGCCGAGAATGAACAGTTGGCACAGCATGAAGAGATCCGTCGCCAAACAGAAATCGCAGAAGCGACAAAAGATATGGCGTTGAAACAAGCGCAGTACAAACAAGAACGTGAAGTTGCGGATGCGAAAGCAGAGCAAATCGCGGTCGGTGAGCAAATGAAAGTACAATTGATCGAGCAAGAAAAAAATATTGAGATTCAAGAGAAACAAGCGGAATTGACAGAAAAAGAATTGAATGCAACTGTCCGTAAAAAAGCCGAAGCAGATAAATATGTCGTTGAACAAAACGCATTAGCAGACAAAGCACGTGAAATCGCCCGAGCACAAGCCGAAGCGGAAAAAGTCAAATTGGCTGCACAAGCGGAAGCGGAACGAATTGAAAAATTAGGTAGTGCCGATGCGGAACGAATCGCAAAAGTCGGTCAAGCCGAAGCGGAAAGCCGAGAAAAAATGGCGATCGCTTTGACCAAGCTGAACGAAGCTGGTATTTTGATGGAATTTATCAAAGTGCTACCTGAAATCGCAAAAGAAGTCAATGCACCCCTTAGCAATATCGATAAAGTGGTCAGCTTTGGCGGCAACGATGGGCTTCAATCAATGGGAGAAGCTGGCTTAGCTCGAACCTTTGATACGATCAAAGAAACCACCGGATTAGACTTAGTGGCGTTGATCAATGACACCATGTCCACAAAACAAGGAAACAAAGAGCTAGTTCAGGCTGTTTCACAAAGCAATGGTTCGCCTCAGCCAACAACGGAGCGGATCGAATAAAAGGAAATAAATGGAAACGTACCCGTCCCTCTCTATTTTGAGAAAGGGACGGGTACGTTTTTATGGCTCTTTTGAGTGATCTTTCTGAAGAATGATAAGAATCTTACGAAGATTCTTAGAAAGTTTTCACAATTATGTCTAAACTTTGAAATATTGATTAAATTCTGACAATTCATTTGTTTTTTTTTGTGGTCTATGCTAAAGTTATTTCGAATCATGAAAAGGGGGGTTACTTTGCAAACGGATCAATTACAAGAAGAGTTTTTTCGTTATCTTATTGTTGAAAGAGGGTATTCGGAAAAGACAAAAAAAGCGTATCAAGAAGATATGAACGATTTTTTTCACTTCTTGAAAGAGTCTGGCAATGAAGACCCGTTAGCGGTGGAGTATCGTGATGTTCGTGTCTATTTGAGCTACTTGACGGAACGAGGGTATAGCCGTAATTCCATCAGTCGGAAAATGGCTAGCTTGCGTTCATTCTACCAATTTCTAACCAAGCATGAGATCGTCAAAGAGAATCCCTTCGCCTACATTCATTTAAAAAAGAAAAACGCTAAATTGCCGCGTTTTTTTTATGAAAAGGAAATGGATGCTCTTTTTCAAAGTGTCGCTGGTGATGAGCCATTACAACAGCGCAATCAAGCATTGTTAGAAGTCCTTTACGGTTCAGGTCTGCGGGTCAGCGAGTGTAGCAGTCTGACGCTGGGCGCGATCGATTGGGAAAGCGGCGTTTTGCTGATCCACGGAAAAGGCAACAAAGATCGCTATGTTCCTTTCGGCAGTTACGCACAAGCGGCAGTCAAGCGCTATCTTTCCTCAGGACGCAAGCAACTGATGGAAAAGCAGAACAAGGAACACGAGGTTCTCTTCGTGAATCATCTAGGTGATGGGATCACTGCAACAGGGATCGAGTATGTGTTGAATCAAATCATCCGAAAAAGCAGTTTAGACAGTAAAATCCATCCTCATATGCTGCGGCATACGTTTGCGACCCATCTATTAAACAACGGCGCCGATATGCGGACCGTTCAAGAATTGTTGGGGCATGCCAATCTATCTACGACACAGATCTATGCGCATGTCACCAAAGACAGTTTACAAAAAAATTATCGCCAATTTCATCCACGTGCGTAAAATTGGTACAGGAGGAACGTAAATGAAGTCAGAATTTCATTCAACCACCATCTGTGCGGTTGAAAAAGATGGCAAGTTTGCCATGGCTGGTGACGGTCAGGTAACGATGGGAGAACAGGTCGTTATGAAAGGAACCGCTCGGAAAGTCCGTCGAATTTACAACGGTGAAGTGATCGTTGGCTTTGCCGGTAGTGTGGCAGATGCCTTTACCTTGGAAGAAAAATTTGAAGGAAAACTAAATGAATACAACGGAAACTTGCAACGAGCTGCAGTAGAATTGGCACAAGAATGGCGGACGCAGCAATCGATGCAAAAATTAGAGGCGATGCTGATCGTCATGAATGACAAGGAGATGCTCTTAGTCTCAGGGACAGGTGAGGTCATTTCGCCAGATGAAGGGATTTTAGCTATCGGTTCAGGTGGAAACTATGCCTTGGCGGCAGCCCGTGCGATGAAACGTTATGGCGGTGAACTATCTGCCAAAGAAATCGCTGAAGGTGCCTTGAATATCGCAGCAGACATTTGTGTCTTTACGAATCACAATATCATTGTAGAAGAGTTTTAAAGAGGGATGACGATATGACAAACCAAAACAAATCACCACGAGAGATCGTGAAAGAATTAGATGAATACATCGTTGGACAAACCAATGCCAAAAAATCAGTGGCGGTTGCATTAAGAAATCGTTACCGCCGACTGCAATTAGATGAAAAAATGCAGCAAGATGTCACACCAAAAAATATTTTGATGATTGGACCAACGGGTGTTGGGAAAACGGAAATTGCGCGACGGTTAGCGAAAATCGTTGATGCGCCTTTTGTTAAGCTAGAAGCAACGAAATTCACAGAAGTTGGTTATGTCGGTCGAGACGTAGAATCGATGGTTCGTGACCTTGTAGAAAACGCGATCCAAATCGTGAAAAAAGAACAATATAAAAACGTGCGCATCCAAGCGGAGAAAAAAGCCAACCGTCGTTTAGTAAAAGTCTTAGTTCCTGGTATTAAAAAGGAACAGAAAAAGAATACCAATCCTTATGAACAAATGATGAATATGTTCAACGCCGCACAACAACCAGAAGAACCAAAAGAAGAATTGACGGATGAGATTCGCAGCAATCGCCAAGCGATTTTCGAACAATTAGAAAAAGGCCTTTTGGATAACCGAGAAGTGACGATCCAAGTCGATGAACCGAAAAATCAAGCGCCAATGATGAACAATGGCTTAGAACAAATGGGCATTGATTTGAATGAAACATTAGGTGCATTGAAACCGCAAAAGAAAATTGAACGCACAGTAACCGTGAAAGAAGCGCGGGAATTGTTGATTCAAGAAGAATCCTCCAAACTGGTCAACGACGCGGATATTCATAGCGAAGCATTACGTTTGGCGGAATCTAGCGGCATCATTTTTCTTGATGAAATCGACAAAGTATCTTCGAAATCACAGCAATCAGGAGAAGTTTCTCGTGAAGGGGTGCAAAGAGATATCTTGCCGATCGTTGAAGGCTCACAAGTCAATACGAAATATGGAACGTTACAAACCGACCATATTCTCTTTATCGCCTCAGGCGCGTTCCATCTATCAAAACCAAGCGATTTGATCCCTGAGTTGCAAGGGCGTTTCCCGATCCGCGTGGAGCTGGATGACTTGACGAAGGAAGACTTTGTTAAAATTTTAACGGAACCAAACAATGCCTTAGTCAAACAATATGTTGCCTTGTTAGGAACCGAGAATGTCAAAGTGGTCTTTACGATGGAAGCCATCGAAAAAATTGCCGAAATCGCGTATCAAGTGAATCGCGATACCGACAATATCGGTGCCCGTCGTTTGCATACGATTCTAGAGAAACTACTTGAAGATCTATTGTTTGAAGCATCTGAGATGCAAATGGGGGAAATCACGATCACAGAAGCGTATGTGGAAGAAAAACTTGCGTCAATCGCAAAAGATGAAGATTTAAGCCGGTATATTTTATAAAGGGAGCGGACCAATGAAAACATTATTAGAAAAGACGAGACAAATCAACGAATTATTGCAACAAAAAAACACCTTTAATTTAGCTTCTGATTTGCCTTACGACAAAATGGCTGTCATTTTAGGAAACATCCTAGACAGCAATGCGTATATTATTAGCGTCGATGGTAGCGTGTTAGGTTTTGTTGAGAACCATGATGTCAATAATGAACGCATCAAAAAAATGTTTGTCGAAAAACAGTTTCCTAAAAATTATACAGATTTAGTCGATCACCTGACTTCCACAGAAGCCAATGTGCCGATCAGTGACGATATGACGGCTTTTCCTGTGGAAGGGCGCGAGCTGTATCCCAATGGTCTCACAACCATCGTACCAATCTACGGTGCAGGAGAACGCTTAGGGACGATCATTCTTTCCAGAATCGATACATCCTTTGATGATGATGATTTGGTATTAGCGGAATACAGTGCGACGGTTGTTGGTATGCAGTTTCTGTATCAAAAATCCCGTAGTATCGAAGAAGATGTTCGCAGTACCACAGCTGTTCAAATGGCGATTAACACGCTTTCTTATAGTGAGCTAAAAGCTGTTCAAGCAATTTTTGAGGCATTAGAAGGAGACGAAGGTCGTTTGACCGCATCAAGTATCGCTGACCGTATCGGCATCACCCGTTCGGTGATCGTGAACGCTTTGCGTAAATTAGAGTCTGCCGGTATTATTGAATCCCGCTCTTTGGGGATGAAAGGCACCTATTTAAAAGTGCTTAACAGCCGCTTTAAAGAGGAATTGACGAAACATCAATATTAGGAGATGAGACCATGACAGTTACCATCACGGCCGGTCATCTGCAAGCAAAGATTGCAGAAAAAGGGGCTGAGCTGCAAAGCTTAGTCGATACGAGCAATGACCTTGAATATATTTGGCAAGCTGATCCAAACCACTGGGGAAAGCATGCACCGATCTTATTTCCAATCGTGGGTGCGTTAAAAGAGGACACCTATCAACATGAGGGCAAGAGTTATCATTTGCCTCGCCATGGATTTGCCAGAGACATGTTATTTACTGTCGTTGAACAACGCACAGATTACGCTTTGTTTTTACTAGAAAGTTCGACTGAAACCAAAGCAAAGTATCCGTTTGATTTTCAGCTGTATGTCAGTTATGAATTAGGCGGTGATGGCTTAGTCGTCAAATACCAAGTGAAGAATAGCGGTCAAAAAGAACTCTATTTCTCCATTGGTGGACACCCTGCATTCAACGTCCCACTTGAAAAAGGGCTGACTTTTGAAGACTATTATCTTTCTTTTTCTCCAAAGAAATCACGGGTGAAATTGCCGTTAAAAGGCAACTATATTGATTATGAGCAACGCACACTCGGTCAAACGAATACGGATCTACGCTTGACCCATGACATGTTTGCAAATGATGCGCTAGTTTATGAAACGAAAGGATTACATTCCTACTCGATTCGCAGTGAAAAATCGCCTCATAGTGTCACGTTAAGCTACAATAATATGCCGTATGTCGGTTTTTGGTCCACATATCCAGTGAAATCGCCATTTCTATGTATTGAACCATGGTGCGGCATCGCAGATACGCTAGAAGCCTCCGGTGAGCTGTCAGAAAAGCTGGGGATTCAAGCACTTCCACCTGAAGAATTATTTGAAACAAAGTATTCCATTACAGTTAAATAAACGTATGAAAAAAGAAGCTGGGAAAAGCGCAATGACTTTTCTCAGCTTCTGCTTATTTGTTCGTTTGACCCTTATTCAGTCCAAAGGGTACCCGACTTTCGGTCCCATCTTTGATGCGGGTAATGTTTTCACGATGGCGAATAAAGATAAAAATCGTTACGCCGATCGCAATGAAGGTCAGCAGCCAATTTTGCTCAGGCAAGATCGCAGGTGCGATAAAAGGCAAGACGATCGTCGATAAGGTGATCAAACACGCCGCGATCATACTGGTCAGGCTCACCATACTTGTCACATAAAGACAGATAACGAAAATCAATGAAGAATAAATGAAAAAGAGCGGATTGTATCCTAAGAGCATCCCAGCACTTGTCGCCACTGCTTTGCCGCCTTTAAATTTGGCAAAGATCGGGAAGGTGTGACCTAAGATCGCACAGACCCCAAACCAGAGCGGATTGACAGTATGGAGACCAAAGATGACTGGCAAGCTGGTCGCCAAAGTTCCTTTTAAGATATCCATCAATAAAACAACGATGCCGGCTTTTTTTCCTAAAACGCGAAATGTATTGGTCGTTCCCGTATTGCCGCTGCCGAATTGGCGAATATCTTTTTTGAAAAACAGTTGGCCAATCCAAACACCAGAGGGGATCGAACCTAAAAGGTAAGCAACAATAAATAAAAGAATCGTATTCATAATAACCAACTTTCTTTGCAAGGCTAGGGCAATTTTAGCATGAAAACGCCTTTCCAACAATAAGAAAATCTTTCGCTGGTCAGACAAAGAAGAAAAACAGCTTTTCTCAGAGCTGTGAAACACAAACAAGCCATTTTGCGACTCTAGCTTGTGCAAACAAAGGAAAAAGGATAAGATAGTTTAGAAAAATGTTCGCTTGAAAAAAGCGTATTTTGTGTTAAGATTTTTTTTGCAGTCCTTTCAGCATTAGAAAAGGACTGATCAAGATTAAAGGAGCGGTGGGTTTGGCAAAGAAAACCACAGAATATAATGATGCTTCCATTCAGGTCTTAGAGGGTCTGGAAGCAGTAAGAAAACGGCCAGGAATGTATATCGGCTCGACCGATAGCCGCGGCTTGCACCACTTAGTGTATGAAATCGTCGATAATGCGGTTGATGAGGCACTCTCAGGATACGGCAATGAAATCGATGTTACGATCCATAAAGACAATAGTATCAGTGTTCGAGACAATGGTCGGGGAATGCCGGTCGGGACACATGCATCTGGAATCCCAACTGTTGAAGTGATCTTCACCGTGTTACATGCTGGCGGAAAGTTTGGCCAAGGCGGCTACAAAACTTCTGGCGGCCTTCATGGGGTTGGTGCCAGTGTTGTAAATGCCTTATCCAGCTGGCTAGAAGTGGTCATTGTTCGTGACGGTATCGAATACAAACAGAGCTTCAAAGACGGCGGGAAACCAGCAGGTACTTTGAAAAAAATCGGCAAAACCCGTAAACCAACGGGAACAACCGTTACGTTTAAACCAGACGATACAATCTTTTCTGCAACCAAATTCTCCTATGAGATTCTCGCTGAACGTTTGAGAGAATCAGCGTTCTTGTTGAAAGGGGTCAAAATCTCCCTGACGGACGAACGTGGGGAAGAACCGATTCATGAAGTCTTTTTATATGAGGAAGGCATCAAAGAATTTGTTGATTATTTAAATGAAGAAAAAGATACCTTGACCCAAGTGGTTTATTTTTCTGGCACGAAAGAAGCCATCGAAGTAGAGCTTGCCTTTCAATACAATGATGGGTATTCAGAAAACGTCTTGTCCTTTGTCAACAATGTACGTACCAAAGATGGCGGTACCCATGAAGTTGGGATGAAGACGTCAATGACCAAAGCTTTCAATGAGTATGCCCGCAAGGTCAATTTGTTGAAGGAAAAAGATAAGAACCTTGAAGGCAGTGATTTCCGTGAAGGGTTAGCGGCAGTTCTGTCGATCCGCGTGCCAGAAAATCTTTTGCAATTTGAAGGACAGACCAAAGGGAAATTAGGGACACCCTTAGCAAGAAATGCGGTAGACAATGTGATTGGTGAGCAGCTAGGCTATTATCTACAAGAAAACAGTGAAATGAGTCAAATGCTGGTTCGTAAAGCGATCAAGGCAAGAGAGGCCCGTGAAGCTGCCAGAAAGGCGAGAGAAGAAAGCCGTACTGGAAAGAAACGCAAAAAAGGCGAGTCACTGCTTTCTGGTAAATTAACACCTGCGCAATCTCGTAATCCTAAGAAAAATGAATTGTATTTGGTGGAGGGGGATTCTGCGGGTGGTTCAGCAAAGCAAGGACGAGACCGCAAGTTCCAAGCCATCTTGCCATTGCGAGGCAAAGTCATCAATACTGAAAAAGCCAAGATGCAGGATATTTTGAAAAATGAAGAAATCAATACGATGATCTATACTATCGGTGCCGGTGTTGGCCCAGAGTTTTCAATTGAAGACTGCAACTATGATAAAGTGATCATCATGACCGATGCGGATACCGATGGGGCGCACATCCAAGTGCTGCTTTTAACCTTTTTCTACCGGTATATGAAACCTTTGATCGAAGCGGGGAAAGTATACATTGCTTTGCCGCCTCTGTACAAAGTGTCAAAAGGATTAGGGAAAAAGGCAGTAGTCGAATACGCTTGGACCGATGATGAACTAAACAAACTGACCCAAAAAATCGGCAAAGGCTATCTCCTACAGCGCTATAAAGGGTTAGGGGAAATGAATGCCGATCAATTGTGGGAAACGACCATGGACCCAGAAACGCGGACACTGATTCGGGTACGGATCGATGATGCTGCCCAAGCAGAACGTCGCGTCACCACTCTGATGGGGGACAAGGTAGAACCTCGTCGGAAGTGGATCGAAAGTCATGTTCAATTTAGTTTAGAAGAAGATGGCAGTATTTTGGATAAAAAAGAAGATACGGTACCTGAATTAGTTGATGAAAAATTAATGGATACCGAACAAGCAGACAGCAAACAGTTAGTTAAGGAATAGGAGGTGGTCTCTTGGAACACAAAAGCAATATACAAGAATTGACATTGGAAGAAGTGATGGGAGATCGCTTCGGTCGATATTCCAAATACATTATTCAAGAACGGGCATTGCCAGATATTCGTGATGGGTTAAAACCGGTTCAGCGGCGGATTTTATTTGCCATGAACCAAGACGGCAATACCTATGACAAAGGCTTCCGCAAATCAGCAAAATCTGTCGGAAATATCATGGGGAATTTTCACCCCCATGGGGACTCGAGTATCTATGAAGCAATGGTCCGCATGAGTCAAGACTGGAAGCTACGTCAGATTTTGATTGAAATGCACGGGAACAACGGGAGTATGGATGGTGATCCGCCAGCTGCCATGCGTTATACGGAAGCACGGCTTTCGGAATTAAGTGGTGAGCTATTAAAAGATATTGAAAAAAACACCGTGGAATTGGTTTGGAACTTTGATGATACTGAAAAAGAACCAACTGTTCTACCAGCAAAATACCCGAATCTGTTAGTCAATGGCTCAACTGGGATCTCAGCTGGTTATGCAACAGAGATCCCTACCCACAATTTAGGGGAAATCATCGATGGAACGATCTATTTGATCGACCATCCGCAAGCTTCTTTGGATCAGCTGATGAAGTACATTCCTGGCCCTGATTTTCCAACAGGGGGTATTTTACAAGGGAAAGAAGAAATCAAAAAAGCGTATGAAACAGGCAAAGGCAAAGTGATCCTGCGTTCGAAAACCAAGATCGAAGACATCAAAGGCGGCAAACAGCAAATCGTCATCAATGAGATCCCGTATGAGGTCAATAAAGCCAACTTAGTCAAAAAAATGGATGAGATCCGTTTGAATAAACGCATTGATGGGATTGCTGAAGTACGAGATGAAACAGATCGTACTGGACTACAGATCGTTGTCGAGCTGAAAAAAGAGGCAAATGCGCAAGGGATTTTAAATTATTTATTTAAGAATACCGAATTGCAGATCAACTACAACTTCAACATGGTGGCAATCGACAATATGCGTCCTCAGCAAGTCGGATTAAAGCGGATTTTAGAAAGCTACATCAAACATCGCCGTGAAGTGATCGAAAAACGCAGTCGTTTTGAGCTGCAAAAAGCGCAAAAAAGACAGCATATCGTTGATGGGCTGATCAAAGCTTTGTCGATCCTTGATGAGGTGATCGCTACCATTCGCGGTAGTAAAGACAAAAAAGATGCCAAAAATAATCTGGTGGTTCAACATGGTTTTACCGAAGAACAAGCAGAAGCCATTGTGAACTTACAGTTGTATCGCTTGACCAATACAGACATTACACAATTGCAAGCAGAAGCAAAAGAACTTACAGAAACGATCGCTGAATTGACAACGATTTTGAATGAAGAAAATGAATTGCTGAAAGTGATCAAGAAAGAACTGCGAGAGATCAAGAAAAAATATACGACGCCGCGGTTGACTGAGATCGAAGCAGAAATTCAAGAAATCAAGATCGAAACACAAGTCTTGGTCGCCCAAGAAGAAGTCGTCGTGACGGTCACAAGAGACGGCTATGTCAAACGCAGCAGCTTGCGTTCTTACGGTGCTTCAAAACCAGAAGAGATCGGCATGAAAGAAGGTGACTCTTTACTTTACAGTAACCAAATGAACACGTTGGATCACCTGTTGTTGGTTACTAATAAAGGGAACACGATCTATCGACCGGTCCATGAATTACCTGATTTAAAATGGAAAGATTTAGGGGAACATATTTCGCAAACAGTCATGACACTGGCGCAAGATGAAATGATCATTGGGGTCTTTGCCTACAAAGAGATCGATCCATTGAAAAATTTCGTGCTGATCAGTAAAAACGGTATGATCAAACAGACACGAATGACGGAATTTGAACCTTGGCGCACCTATAAAACACGGCCGATGACGATCATGAAGCTGAAAGATGAATCAGATGAATTGGTCAACGTCTTTTTGACGGATCAAACGGAAGAAATGGATGTATTTTTAGTCAGTCATCTTGCCTTTGGCTTACGCTACCCGCTTAATGAAGTGCCTGTTGTGGGACCAAAAGCAGCTGGGGTCAAAGCGATGAACCTTAAAGCGGATGATTATCTTATCAATGGGTTGCTCGTTTATTCCGAAGGGGATACACCGATCGTTTTGATCACCCAACGTGGCGCAGCAAAACGAATGTTGGCTCAAGAAATCAACCAATTAGGTCGGGCGAAGCGCGGATTGATGGTCTTGCGGGAATTGAAGAAAAATCCTCATCGCGTCGTCTATATGGGCAGTGGGGAAAATCAGCAACTGCTAGTGACGAATCAAAAAGGACAATCCTTTGAAGTGATCACCAACCAAATCCCGATCAATGATCGGACCTCCAACGGCTCATTTATCATGGATGAGAAAACAGGGGGGCAAATCTACGAAGTGAAAACCCAAATCAGTCCTGCAATCGCAGAGGATTCTGTACTATAAATTATAACAAAGCAACCCTTCTGTACCAGTACAGAAGGGTTGCTTTTTGTCTCATAATTAATCTTTCACATTAACGAAAAAGGTACTTTAATAAAAGTTTCACATTTATTAAACACCTATAAATAAACGTTTTTAGTAATTAATATCTTTAAAAAAAATAAATTGTTAAAAATAATTCTTGAAAATGCTTGCAATCATTAAGGCGTGTGTTATACTGTTCACGTAAAGCTGTTACATTAGTGAACAGAAAATTTAAGGAGGTCCATCAAATGGAACAATGGAATGGATTTAAAGGAAAAACTTGGAAAGAAGAAGTAAACGTACGCGACTTCATCCAAGAAAACTACACACCTTATGACGGAACAGATGAATTCCTAGCAGATGCTACTGAAGCAACGACGAAGCTATGGGATCAAGTCATGGAACTGAACAAGCAAGAGCGTGAAGCTGGCGGCGTATTGGATATGGATACAAAAGTCGTTTCAACGATCACTTCTCATGGACCTGGCTACTTAGACAAAGACCTAGAAACAGTTGTTGGTTTCCAAACGGAAAAACCATTTAAACGCAGCTTGCAACCATTTGGTGGCATCCGCATGTCAGAACAAGCAGCAGAATCTTATGGCTATGAAATTGATGCGGAAGTCTCTCACATTTTCCGTGACTACCGTAAAACACATAACCAAGGAGTTTTTGATGCTTATACACCTGAAATCAGAGCAGCGCGCCGTTCTGGTGTAATCACAGGTCTTCCTGATGCTTACGGCCGTGGCCGAATCATTGGTGACTACCGACGTGTGGCATTATATGGTGTGGACTTCTTGATCAAAGAAAAACAACAAGACCTATTGTATTGCGGAAACGGAACGATGTCTGAAGACATTATCCGCCAACGTGAAGAATTGAGTGAACAAATTCGTGCGTTAAGCGAATTGAAAGAATTAGGAAACATTTACGGATTTGATATTTCTAAACCAGCTCAAACGGCGAAAGAAGCATTCCAATGGTTATATCTTGGTTACTTAGCAGCCATCAAAGAGCAAAATGGTGCAGCAATGTCATTGGGACGTACGTCAACTTTCCTTGATATTTATGTTGAACGCGATTTGAAAAATGGCGTGATCACTGAAGAAGAAGCACAAGAAATCGTTGACCATTTCGTCATGAAACTACGTCTTGTGAAATTTGCTCGGACGCCTGATTACAACGCATTGTTCTCTGGTGACCCAACTTGGGTAACTGAATCAATCGCTGGTATGGGTGAAGACGGACGTCATATGGTAACGAAAAACAGCTTCCGTTTCTTACACACTTTAGCAAACTTAGGCCCAGCACCAGAACCAAACTTGACTGTTTTATGGTCAACACGTTTGCCTCATAATTTCAAAACATTTTGTGCGAAAATGTCAATCCAAACATCAGCGATTCAATATGAAAACGATGATGTGATGCGTGGACATTGGGGCGATGACTACGGAATCGCTTGTTGTGTATCCGCAATGCGTATCGGAAAACAAATGCAATTCTTTGGTGCTCGTGCCAACTTAGCGAAAACATTGTTGTATGCAATCAACGGTGGGGTCGATGAAAAATCAAAAGCACAAGTTGGACCAAAATTCCAACCAATTACTTCTGAATACTTGGATTATAACGAAGTAATGGAAAAATATGACACAATGATGGACTGGATTTGTGATCTGTATGTGAACACATTGAACATCATTCATTACATGCACGACAAATATTCTTATGAACGCATTGAAATGGCGCTACAAGATACAGACATTCTACGTACGATGGCTACTGGTATCGCTGGTTTCTCTGTTGCAGTTGACTCATTATCAGCGATCAAATATGCCAAAGTTCGTACGATCCGTGATGAAAACGGCATTGTTGAAGATTACGAAATCGAAGGCGATTATCCGAAATACGGAAACAATGATGACCGCGTAGATGATATCGCAGTCAACTTGTTGAAAGCCTTCATGAAAAAAGTAAAACGCACGAAAACATACCGTGATTCAAAACACACAACGTCGATCCTTACTATCACTTCTAACGTGGTTTATGGTAAGAAAACAGGGAACACGCCTGATGGACGTCGTGCAGGCGCACCATTTGCTCCAGGTGCAAACCCAATGCATGGTCGCGATACGCATGGTGCTTTGGCAAGTCTTTCATCAGTTGCGAAATTACCATATGATTACTCATTAGATGGTATTTCAAACACCTTCTCGATCGTACCTAAAGCATTAGGACGTGACGACGAAACACAACAAGAAAACCTAGCAACAATGCTAGATGGATATGCAGCAAAAGGTGGTCACCACTTAAATATCAACGTATTTAACCGTGACACATTGCTTGATGCGCAAGCTCACCCAGAAAAATACCCACAATTAACGATTCGGGTATCTGGCTATGCAGTAAACTTCATTAAATTAACAAAAGAACAACAAGATGACGTGATTGCTCGTACAATGCACGAAGCAATGTAATAAGCAACAACTTCAGGCGGCGGACGGGAAAATCCGCCGCCTCTTGTTTTGAAAGTATCAGACGGAGCGTGGTCATCCGTCGTTTCGAAGAAAGGAAGAGCATTATGGCAGTAACAGGACAAGTACATTCAACAGAAAGTTTTGGATCAGTAGATGGACCAGGTATCCGTTTTATTGTATTCATGCAAGGATGCCGCATGCGTTGCCAGTTTTGTCATAATCCAGATACATGGAAGATTGGCACCGGTGTCGAACGAACGACTGATGATGTCTTAGAAGAGGCATTGAAATATCGCGAATTCTGGGGAC
This sequence comes from Candidatus Enterococcus avicola, assembly GCF_047470845.1. NCBI lineage: Bacteria > Bacillati > Bacillota > Bacilli > Lactobacillales > Enterococcaceae > Enterococcus > Candidatus Enterococcus avicola. Next base: position 68,549 of record NZ_JBLGTY010000014.1, read on the forward strand.
AAAAAGGTGGGATCACCGTCAGTGGTGGGGAACCATTGCTTCAGATGGACTTTCTGATCGATCTGTTTCGTAAAGCCAAAGCAGAAGGTGTCAGCACGACATTAGATACTTGTGGAAAACCATTTACACGGGAAGAACCATTTTTTAGCAAGTTTCAAGAGCTGATGACCGTTACTGACTTGTTATTGTTTGATATCAAGCACATCGATAACAAAGCCCATAAAGAGTTGACTACCCAATCGAACGATAATATTTTGGATATGGCGAATTATCTTTCAGAGATCAATCAGCCTGTCTGGATTCGTCACGTGCTGGTTCCTTTTAGAAGCGACTATGATGAATTTTTGATCCGTTTGGATGAGTTTATCAAAACACTGAAGAATGTCGATAAAGTAGAGATCTTGCCTTATCACACGATGGGGAAATACAAGTGGGATGAGCTTGGTTTGAAATATCCCCTTGAAGGGATCGAACCACCAACAGAAGATCGGGTGAAAAATGCCAAGCGTTTGCTTCATGTAGACGACTATAAAGGTTACTTAACCCGTTGATCAAAACAGGAAAGAAGAGATTGCTATTGCTTCTTTCCTGTTTTTTTACTATGATTAGAAAGTGAATATCAATTGAAATAGGAGCGATGAAGAAATGTCGAAAATATTAGTATTCGGTCATCAAAATCCTGATACCGACGCCATTGGTGCAGCAATTGCCTTTGCAAATTTACAAAATCAACTTGGAAAAGATTGTGAAGCAGTAGCGCTTGGTACACCGAATGAAGAGACACAATTTGCGTTAGATACCTTTGGCCTAACTGCCCCTCGGGTGACCGATTCAGTGGCAAAGGAAACCCAAGAAGTAATGTTAGTGGATCATAATGAATTTCAACAAAGTGTAGCGGATATTGCGGATGTCACTGTGTTGGCAGTTGTTGATCATCATCGTATCGCTAACTTTGAAACGGCAAATCCACTGTATTATCGTGCAGAGCCGGTCGGTTGTACAAGTACGATCGTGTTGAAATTATACAAAGAAAATCAAGTGGAAATTCCAAAAGCGATCGCAGGAATCATGCTCTCAGCGATCATCTCTGATACATTGTTGTTTAAATCACCAACATGTACCGATGAAGACGTAACAGCAGCCAAAGAACTAGCCGTTATAGCAGATGTAGAACTGGAAGTCTATGGATTAGATATGTTAAAAGCTGGTACGAATCTTGGAACGAAATCAGCAGCAGAATTGCTGGACCTAGATGCCAAAAGCTTCCCAATGGGTGCTAAAAACATCCGTATCGGACAAGTCAACACGGTTGATCTAAAAGAAGTCTTTGACCGTCAAGCAGAGTTGGAAGCGGCTATGAAGGATTCAATGGCAGCAAATGGCTATGATCTGTTCTTGCTGGTTGCCACTGATATCTTAGATAGTAATTCTGAGCTGCTAGTCGTTGGTGAACCAACTGCCCCAGTAGAAGCAGCCTTTAAAACGACATTAACCAACAATCGTGCGTTTTTACCTGGTGTCGTTTCTCGTAAAAAACAAATCGTACCTCAATTAACAGAGGTTTTTGAAGGATAATTAAGCTAACTGTCTGAATGCTGGTGAGATCTGTTTTTGTAGATCAAGCCAGCATTTTTCATGATTGTTTGGATAAGGAGTACACGCAGTGAAATTTTTTTATAGTCCCCACTTTCGCTCATTGCAACCGATACTGGAATCTTCGAAATTCCATGAATTGGTAGAGGAGCTATTAAATAGCCAAGAGCCGCCGACACTACGAGCATTAAAAGCGAAGTTTACAGATGGTTCTTTTGATAAAATTCTTGACCGCTTGATCGCAGAAAAGTTGATCATCCGTCAAGAACGACGCTATTATTTAGGCTTCCCCATCTATACTGAACATGATCAACAGCAGATACAAGTAAGTGATGATTTCTATCAAGCAGCGCGCAATTGGTCAACACAAGAAATCGCTGGTTTTATCAAAAGCTTTGCTGCGTCAAGTGTTGAAAATAAATACTTTTACGGTTGTCAGCAAGGAGTTGAACAAGGAGCCGTCTATGCATTGAGTCATGAACAATTTCAGTTGATCTCTTACTCAGAAACACAGTGGCCACCAACACTGCCTGCTTTTTTTGAAGCGAATGAACAGTTGCGCACCCTTGCGATCTTTGATGAATTAATGGATTTGATCGGTGATGTCGATCCAGTCTATTACTTAGACCAAGTGAGTGTGATCCTTGAACGCATTCGTAAAAACAAAAAAGTCCGTCCGAGTATTTTTCTGGAGTCACTTCAACGGGTCGAGATCATAAGTCCTGAGCTACATTTGTTGCTGGAAGAAATAAATTGTGATAATCTAAAAAACGAGCGTTATCCGTCTTCTGAAAAGGATCTGTTCGTCCAACGCCTTGTGATCGCTCAATTGGCAAACAAATCAGGTTCATACAATACACTTTATTTCAATAATAATTAAAATTTCTAATAATTATGTTATTTGTTTTAAATTTTCTGACTATTAAAAAGTTGCTAGATTCGATTCTAGCAGCTTTTTTTCTTGTTTCTTCAAATGATAATTTGATGAATAAAAATTAAAAAACAACAATCGTTTTGTTTGGAGTTTTGATTTCTTGATGATATGATGATTCTAGAACTTTGAAAGGGGATATAAAAATGGAAGGATATAAAACGGTTGATTTTGAACAGTTGGAACAAAACAAAACGAAAGCAGAAATGATCACGTTCGTATCAATGTCAGAAATAGAAGCTGCTCGGCAAGCAATTACAAAAGCGGGGATCGATGAAACGCGTTTTTCTGATGGCGATCTCATTCTTGCGTTAAAACAACAGGAACGGTTTGGGGCAAATACGATCGTTTCCGTGATCATTGATTGGCTCATCAATCAAAACTATCTGGTGAATCCAGCTCATGCCATGCGTTACTTAGCAAAGAAAATGGCAAATGGGCCAGTGACGAGTTACAAATTATTAAGTGAGGGTGAGTTTGATTGTGACGGGAACTATTACTTGATTGCTCGAACAAACACATCCTCATCGGCAAATAAAGTCTATAAAGTTTACACGGATGGACAAGTAAAAGAGCTTTGGCAGGCAAAATAAGTACAGATGATTTCGGCTCTAGTGAATAAGGAAAACGGCTGTGTAAGCAGTAGTTAGCGGAAAAAGGATTTTTTTAGATTGAAGGTTGTGAAAGACGCGTGAAACTAAACATTCGAATCGGCTTAGCTGGCAGTCATCTTCTGATTGGTGCATTCAGCTTGCTCGGCGCTCTGCTGACGCTTTATAAAGTACCGACAAGTTTTGGTGCGATCCAAGCCTTGTTAGGTGAAATTTATTATACCGATACGGTATTTGACCGATTTACTCAGCTCTTCTTGTTGGGGATCATCAGTCTTTATACCGTGGTGACCAGTTTTTATGGGTTTCGATTTTGGTGTTTTTGCTCCGCCTCTTCTGCATTTGGGACACTGTTGGCATATTTTGAATTAACTGAAACACTTCCAGTGATGGTAGTTTTCATTCTTGTTTTAGCAAGTTTGTTTCAGTTATGGGTAGTCACATACTTCATTTTCCAAAAGCTAAAAAGTAGAGCTGAAACAGGTTGAACAGATACGTTCAAGCTGTTTTTTTCTGTCAAAGATTATTTGCTGGCAACTAAGGTTATTGCGTTACTAGCGCAGTGTTTTATGCTATGCTAGATATAGAGATGTAGTTGATTTTGAAACGATTTCTAAAAGATGAAAGAGCGTAACAAGTTCGTTGGCATTTCAGTCAACGATCAAAATGAATTTGAGGAGGACTGATGAGAGAGTGGTTACCAAACAACAGGTACTGACTGCGGAAAAAGACTTTCTGAGTGGTGAAAATTTTTATGTACAGCATTTCTTAGGCGCCCATCAAGTAGATGATGGCTACGTGTTTCGCGTTTGGGCACCAAATGCTCAGCAAGTTTGGCTTGTTGGCGACTTCAACCAATGGACGGATACCTTGCCGATGAACAAAAGGACGGAATCCGGTGTTTGGGAAATTGAGACCAACCAAGTAAAAGAAGGACAGCTTTACAAATACAAAGTAAAACAATCAAATGGACGAGAAGTATTGAAGATCGATCCTTTTGCTGTCCATTTTGAAGCTCGACCAGGAACTGCTGCCGTGTTGCATTCGATCCCACAAAAAAAATGGCGGGATGGGTTATGGCAAGGACGGAAAAAAAGACAAAAAACATTTAATCGACCTCTTAATATTTATGAAGTTCATGCCAGCTCCTGGAAGCACCACGAAGATGGCACCCCTTATCGCTTCTCCGAATTAAAAGATGAACTTATTCCTTACGTGAAAAAAATGGGCTACACCCATATCGAATTTATGCCTTTGATGGAACATCCCTTAGGAACCTCCTGGGGCTATCAATTGACTGGTTACTTTGCACTTAGCTCCTATTATGGGACACCAGAAGAATTTCAAGACTTTGTAGAGGCTTGTCATTTGGAAAATATAGGTGTCTTCGTTGATTGGGTGCCAGGACATTTTTGTGTCAATGATGACAGTCTTGCCTATTATGATGGCACGCCGACCTTTGAATACATGGATGAAAACCGTGCGAAAAATATTCGCTGGGGTGCGATCAACTTTGATCTAGGCAAACCGCAAGTCCAAAGCTTTCTGATCTCAAGTGCATTGTTCTGGATCGAATTTTACCACATTGATGGTATTCGGGTAGATGCCGTTTCCAACATGATCTATCGCGATTATGATGAAGGTCCATGGGAACCGAATCACGAAGGGGGCAATCGGAATTTTGAAGGGTACTATTTCTTACAAAAGCTCAATTCAGTCATCAAGTTAGCCCATCCTGCAGTTGTTATGATTGCAGAGGAAAGTACTTCCGAGACCAAAATAACAGGAATGGTCGAAGGAGGCGCGCTCGGGTTTGACTACAAATGGAATATGGGCTGGATGAATGATGTCCTGCGTTTTTACGAAATGGACCCGATTTTCCGTAAAGATCATCTAAGCCTTTTATCTTTTTCTTTCATGTATCGGATGCAAGAAAATTATATTTTGCCACTCTCCCATGACGAAGTGGTTCATGGCAAAAAAAGTTTGATGCACAAAATGTGGGGAGACCGCTACAAACAGTTTTCACAACTACGAAATCTCTATACGTACATGATGATGCATCCAGGGAAAAAACTGTTATTCATGGGTAGTGAATGGGGACAGTTTTTAGAATGGAAATATGATCATGGTCTTGAATGGGTCGATTTAAACGACGCATTCAATGCAAAAATGCAGTTCTTCACCCAGACCTTGAATGAATTATACAAAGAAGAACGAGCCCTTTGGGAATTGGATGATCAAGAAGATTCATTGATGGTGATCGATGCAGACAACTTAGATGAAACGACATTGACTTTCTTACGACAAGGAAAAACGAAAAAAGATTTCTTGATCGTGGTTGTTAATCTGACACCAGTGGAGCGTCACGATTTTGCGATCGGCGTGCCATACGAAGGAACGTATCGCGAGATTTTAAACACGGAACGGGATGTATTTGGTGGAACTTGGGTGGCGAATAACCCAGACTGCCAGACCAGTAATACCCCTTTTAAGCAATACGACTATCAAATCAAAACAATTTTGCCTGCACTTGGGGCTTTAATCATCAAACCAGAAAAAATCAAAATGACTCGAAAAAAAGCAGTAAAGAAAGCACAAAAAAAAGAGTAGAGGGGGAACGGTGAGTAGATCACCAAACAAAATGAAAACAGAGATGTTAGCAATGATCCTCGCAGGGGGACAAGGGACTCGATTAGGGAAATTAACAAAGAATATTGCTAAACCAGCGGTTCCATTTGGTGGCAGATATCGGATCATCGATTTCACGTTGAGTAATTGTGTCAATTCAGGAATCAAAAATGTGGGTGTTGTCACTCAGTACCAGCCATTAGCACTAAACAACCATATCGGAAATGGTGCGAGCTGGGGATTGGATGGAATCAGTACCGGTGTGACGATCTTACAGCCATATTCAAATTCAGAAGGCGAAAAATGGTTTGAAGGAACCGCCCATGCGATCTATCAAAACATCGCTTATATCGATGAGATGGACCCGCAATATGTCTTGATTTTATCAGGGGACCATATCTACAAAATGGATTATGAAGAAATGCTGGAAAAACACAAAGAAAATGATGCTTCATTGACGGTTGCAGTTCTCGAAGTACCGATGAAAGATGCCTCGCGTTTTGGAATCATGAACACCGATAAAAATGACCGTATCATCGAATTTGATGAAAAACCAGCCGAACCAAAAAGCAATCTCGCTTCAATGGGGATCTATATTTTCGATTGGAGTCGTTTGCGCAGTATGCTGTTGAGTAACTATACAAAAGACGGCGAAATGGTCGATTTTGGGAAACATGTCATTCCTTCTTATCTCGAAAGCGGCGACAACGTTTTTGCCTATCGCTTCTCTGGCTATTGGAAAGACGTAGGAACGATCGATTCATTGTGGGAAGCCAATATGGAATTTATTGATCCAGCAATGGAGTTGAATATTCGGGATAAAAGTTGGCAAGTATTTTCTAAAAACCCAATCGCACCACCACATTTTGTGACTGAGACCGGGGCTGCGAGAAACTCTCTCGTGATGGATGGCTGTTATGTTGCAGGGGAAATCGAGCACAGTATTTTATCAGAAAATGTGCAGGTGAAAGAAGGATCGACGATCAAGGACAGCGTGATCATGCCTGGAGCGGTGATCGGTAGAAATGTTAAATTAAACCGAGTGATCGTTGGGGAAAATGCAGTGATTGGTGACGATGCAGAGATCGATGGAACAGACGAAATTGCCGTAGTCGGCTATTCTGAAATTTTAGGGGTGACGATTGATGAGAACTAATAAAATGTGTGCGATTTTAGGGAATCTGCAACGATACCAAGACTTGATGCCATTAACAGAAAACCGTCCGCTGTCGACTTTATTGTTTGACTGCAAATATCGCTTGTTAGATTTTAATCTTTCAAGTATCGAAAATGCCAATATCAAACAAGTCTATATGATTTTCAATGAAGGAGAAACACAGTCGGTCTTCGATCATATCGGTGGCGGAAAAGAGTGGAACTTGGACGGCGTACAAAACCGTTTCTTTATTCACCTGTTCCAAGACTCATTGAAAAAGCAAGCAGAAGGACAAGAGTATTATTATAATGTCATCGACTATTTGGAAAAATCCAAATCGGATCATACCGTATTTATGGGCAGCAAAGTCTTATGCAACATTGATTTGCGTGCCTTGCTGAAAATCCATCAGCTACAAGGCAATGAAATGACCGTCGTATACAAACGCATCAGCAGTGACAATGTTTGCGAAAGTGATCTGTTGTTCAATGTAGACAGTGAAGGTCACTTAGAAGAAGCGATCCAAGCGAAAAAAGGTGAGGTCAGTGACCTTGTCAACTTATGTACGGATATTTTTATCATTCAAACAGATCGTCTGATCGCTGCGCTAAAAGAGGGGCAAAAAGTTGGCGCAACGGCAGACCTCGGTCAATTTTTACGAGAAATGATCGCTGTTGAAAATACAGGTCTATATGAGTACACTGGTTACTTAAGTAACATTTATGACATCTCTTCTTACTATCAAACAAATATGGATATGCTCGATGTGCATAAATTTACATCGTTGCTTTATTCGAATCAAAAGATCTATACCAAACTGAAAAACGAAGTGCCAACGTATTATTCGGAAACATCTGACGTGAAAAATAGCCACTTTGCTTCTGGTTGTATCGTGGAAGGAACGGTCGAACAGTCACTCGTTGCCCGCCGCACGAAGATCCATCCTGAAGCAAAAGTCAAAGGAGCGATCATCTTCGGAAATAATGAGATCAAAGCAGGCGCCGAAGTCTCTTATGCGATCCTAGATAAAAATGTGACCATCGCAGAAGGTGTCAAAGTGCAAGGAACCAAAGAAACGCCAATCGTCATTAAGAAAAATTCTCATGTCACCCAAGACGTTATTGGAGGGGCAAGCGCATGAAGGTTCTGTTTACAGCAGCGGAATGCGCCCCATTTTTTAAAACAGGCGGATTAGGGGATGTTGCAGGGGCATTACCAAAAGAATTGGTCAAAAAAGGCGTCGAGACGATTGTTGTCTTACCTTATTTCACGAAAATGCCTGCTGAATACCAGGAGCAAATGGAAGATTGTTTTTCCTTTGAAGTGGCGGTCGGCTGGCGCAAGCAATATTGTGGGATCAAAAAATTAGTTCTAGGCTCTGTGACCTATTATTTCATAGACAATCTCTACTATTTTGGCCGCGAACGGCTCTATGATTTTTATGATGATGGGGAACGCTTTGCTTTCTTCCAATTAGCCGTGATCGAAATGATGGAACGCATTGAATTTATTCCAGACATCGTTCATGTCAATGATTACCATACGGCGATGATTCCCTTCTTGATCAAAGAAAAATATCATTGGATTCAAGCGTATCAAAACATACGCACCGTTTTGACGATCCATAACATTGGGTTTCAAGGGTGGTATAGTCGCGATATTTTACCCGATCTTTTTGGTATGGGGACTGAGAGATACGATGATGGCACACTACGTTTAAACGATTGCTTGAACTTTATGAAAGCAGGAATCTTGTATGCGGACCGCATCACGACGGTCAGTCCTTCCTATAGTGAAGAAATCAAAACCTCTGAGTTCGGCTGTGGGCTTGAAGTGATTTTACGTATGGAAAGCGGCAAACTCAGCGGCATTTTAAACGGAATTGATTACGAAATGAACGATCCAGAAACCGATCCTCATTTGGACTATCCTTTCAGTGTCGAAGATTTATCAGGAAAAGCTAAAAACAAGCGAGCGCTACAAGAACAATTTGGTTTGCCTACCCGTAAAGATGTCCCATTGATTTCTGTTGTTAGCCGTTTGACCACTCAAAAAGGGTTCCATTTGGTCCTTGAAGAAATGGAAAATCTCTTGCAATTTGATGTTCAGTTCATCTTACTAGGGACTGGCGAACATGATTTTGAAGAAGGCTTTCGCTATTTTGCTCAGAGATATCCTGACAAATGTGCTGCCGCGATTTCTTTTGATATTGCATTGGCGCAAAAGTTATACGCAGCAGCGGATCTTTTCTTGATGCCTTCCGCCTTCGAACCATGCGGACTGTCACAGATGATCGCGATGCGTTATGGTACATTACCGGTCGTTCACGAAATCGGCGGCTTGAAAGATACGGTAGATTCTTATAATCCGATCACGAAACAAGGTACCGGCTTTGGCTTTCAAGAGTTTTCACCATTTTACTTGATGAATGCCTTGAAGCAAGGGATCGAATTGTATCAATCTGATCAGGCAACGTGGAACGTATTGGTCAAGCAAGCAATGGCAAAAGATTTCAGCTGGAATCAAAGTTCCGATCTTTATATCCAGTTGTATAATACTATCAAAGTTTGATTGTTTTAAGACAGAAGAATCCTTGTCTGCAACAGAACTGCTAGTTGTAAGACTAGCAATTTTGGCGGCAAGGATTCTTCTTTTTTATAAATTGAATGCAAAAAGGAGTGTGACCCTATGACAAAAGAACGATTGCGTGAACTGCTAGAAATCAGTGTTCATGAACTCTTTGCGATTGAAGTGGATGAAGCTTCACCGCAGGAATTGTTTCAAGCACTAGCCAATGTGGTGAAGCAAATGTATTCAGAAGACTGGCGTCAAACCAGAAAAAATCTCTTGCTGGAAGATCAAAAACAAGCGTACTATTTTTCAATCGAATTTTTGCCTGGCAAAATGCTAAAAAGCAATTTGTTGAATATGCAGCTGTTGGAGCAAGCGGAAGCCGTTTTTGAAGAGTTAGGCGTTTCCCTTGATGACGTTGCGGATACAGAAAAAGACATGGCTTTAGGAAACGGGGGCCTCGGTCGTTTGGCCTCTTGTTTTATGGACTCGCTGGCTTCATTAAGCTTGCCGGGAAATGGGAATGGGATTCGCTATCGCTATGGATTATTTAAACAAAAATTTATTGACGGCCATCAAGTAGAATTACCAGATGATTGGTTACGCTCTGGGAATGTCTGGGAAGTCCGCAAAGAAAGCAAAGCGGTGCCTATTCGATTTGGTGGGCAGGTCTATCTCGTTACGGGAGAGGACGGAAAACTAGCGCCAGTCTATGAAGGCGGCTTTACCTGGCGGGCAGTTCCGTATGACACCGCGATGGTTGGCTATCAGAATCAACACATCAACACACTGCGCTTGTGGAGTGTCGAAGTGCCTGCTGAAGATGAGGCGCATTATGCGACATTGGAATCACGGCAAGCCTTAGAAAATTTGACTGCTGTTTTATATCCAGATGACTCAAACGAGATCGGCAAACGCACACGATTGATGCAAGAATACTTTTTTGTTTCTGCAGGCATTCAAAGTATCATTCGCTATTATAAAAAATCGAATCTGCCTTTAGCGATGCTCAGTGAACGAGTAGCAATCCATATCAACGACACGCACCCAGCGCTTTGTGTCCCAGAACTGATGCGTATTTTAGTTGATGAAGAAGGCCTTGCTTGGGAACAAGCGTGGTCGATCACTGTGAAAGTCATGAGTTATACGAACCATACGATCATGGCGGAAGCCTTAGAAAAATGGCCAGTTCGCATGATTGAAGAAGTGTTGCCGAGAATGGATCAGATCATCAAAGAAATTGATCGGCGCTTTGTCGAAGGAATGCAAGGGGTCCATCCGCAAGCCTTACTGGATCGGACGCGAATCATTATTGATGATCAAGTCCATATGGCACATCTAGCCATCATCGGCAGCCATAGTGTCAATGGGGTAGCCAAGCTCCATTCTGATTTACTAAAATCAGTGGTACTCCATGACTTCTATCTCATTTATCCTGCCCGTTTCAACAATAAAACCAACGGCATCGCACAACGGCGTTGGCTTCAGCTAGCCAATCAACCATTAGCCAAAGTGCTGGATCAGTTGATCGGTACGAGTTGGCGCAATGACCCCTTGGATCTGCAGCTGCTCAAAAATTATTATGATGACGAAACCGTTCTGCAACAAATTGCCGACGCAAAAATGAGTAACAAGCGTGCACTGGCACAGTACATTCAAAAAGCAACGGGCATCACAGTAGATCCAACGGCAATTTTTGATGTGCAGATCAAACGCCTGCATGCGTACAAACGACAACTGCTGAATCTAATGCATATTTTGAAGCTCTACTTTGAGGTCAAAGACGATCCGACTGCAGCGTTTCATCCAAGAGTCTTTATTTTTGGTGCCAAAGCAGCACCAAGCTATCACTACGCAAAATCGATCATTAAAGTCATCAATGAAGTGGGGAATCTGATCAATCATGATGAAACCATCAATGATAAAATCAAGGTTGTATTTTTAGAAAATTACAACGTTTCATTAGCAGAAAAAATCATTCCAGCAGCGGATGTCAGTGAACAAATCTCATTGGCCTCTAAAGAAGCGTCAGGAACAAGCAATATGAAGTTGATGCTAAATGGGGCAGTAACGATCGCGACTTTAGATGGTGCCAATATTGAGATTCGAGATGCGATCGGTGATGAAAACATTGCGATCTTTGGGTTGACGGAAGAAGAAGTGTATCAGTATTACGCCCAGCATAATTATTCTGCTTACACCTACTATGAGTCAGATCCAGTCTTGCAACGGGTGGTCAATGCCTTTATTGATGGGACGATCCCGAATATTCAAGTTGAAGGTCGGGAAATCTTTGATTCCCTTTTGAAATACAATGATGAATACTTTTTATTAAAGGATTTTCATGCCTATTGTGACGCGCAGCATCGGGTAGATAGTGCCTATCAGGATACGCAACGTTGGCGTAAAGTTAGCCTAATGAATATTGCCAATGCAGGCAAATTTTCGGCAGATGAAACGGTGCGAAATTATGCTGCAGATATTTGGCAGATCGATCCATTATTTGCCCATGTCAAAGAACCAAATGCAGCAAGCTTGACTGAGACGGTGCCTCCAGCCGAATTTAGCTGAAGTGTCTTCATCTGAAATGGTGTAGTCTTTCGTGAAATTCTCCTTAATTTATGGTATGATGAAAAAAATGCATGTAAGAGGATGAGTACAGTGGCAAATTATTTAGATGTGAAACGAAAACACTTCCGTTTTCCTGCTTATGATGATACAGATGGTGTGAAGCTGCAATCCGAGCATCGCCCCGCATTCAGTAAAGCAGATGATTGGATTTTAACCGAAATCAAAGATCCCGTTAGTCATTCTCACAAGGATGAAAATCAATCTTTGCAGCGCAAAGTGCAGTCCAGCCAACGGGATCGGGGGCACAATGTTCGTCAAAAAGAAGAGCTTGCCAATCACCGTGCCAACTTGCCTCAGTACGGAAAACGTCCAGTGAAAGAGCAGATGCCAACAGGAAAAACCAACTTTTTTGGCAAAGAGGCGAACCATTCTTCTTATCAAGTGACCAGTAAGAAGGAAAAAGCTGAGGTTCCTGTTTCTTCGAAAAAAGAATATTCGGGGCGCTCTTATTTCGTGCCTAAATATATTCCTGCATCGATTATTCCAGATGAGCAAAAACCTGAAATTACGCCGAACGATTTGATGGATGCAATGGCAAAAAAACAAGAAAGTTATTTGTTGTTTGATACTGAACCAGCAGCTTATCAAGTCAAAGAAGAAAATGATCCGACCGTCAAAAAATTCAATCGCCACCCCTCTGTTGGGATGACACGCAGTGAGTTTCGAGCCAGCAATAAAAAAAATGGTGAAAAAAAACGTTCCGTTTTAGATCGATCATTAAAAGGAATGATTGAAGACGATCAACAAGAAGAATCTTCAAATGGCTATTTTCGTTCTAAATAGCAGTGACAGTTACTCTTAATAGAAGTGGTCCTTTGAGCATAACGATGAATGATTTCAGCTAGATGGCTAACATCTAGCTGTTTTTTTTTGTGTGCCGAAACTATCGATTTCACAAAGTGATTAGTTGAAATACATTTTTCACCGGCTGAGGAATATTCTGATTTTACTAAGCAATAGCGTGGGCTATAGAATAAAGTGAAACGATCAAAACCATCGTTATTTATAATGTTTGTTATTTTAATTGGCGATTACTTTTGTCATTTAAAATCGATGGCAAGTCAAACGGTGGCAGGACAGTGGTTTTCTGATCAGCTGCAATTGAAAAAGGGAAGCAAGCGTCCTGATGGCTAAAGCTGCTCTTTGGGAAGGACTGATCCTTGATCGATTTCAAGGGAAAGATACGCTGAAAGGTGGGGCATCAACAAATGAACAAGAAAAAGAGAAAGGTATATTTCACCATCATTATTGGCTTACTTGGAGGACTCTACTTTTTCTCAACCATGAGAGTGGTTTCTTCAAACGTTTTCTTTGCTGCGCAGCTGGAGGAAGAAACGGTTACGAGTGAATCATTCGATCCGATACGAGAGCAAGAGGCTGAGGAAAGAGTTGCCATTTATTTTGATGAATCAACGAAAGTCGGCACTGTAGGAGACCTGTTACTGGTTGCGTTTCATACGGACCGTCCCATTAGTGAAATAGCGATCCGATTGCCGAAAGCTGCGGTTATTGCTGAAGAGGAGTTGCCAAAGGGAATCAAGATGACGCCACTCACTGAAGAGAACGGTTGGAAACTAACGACCGATACCCCTAGAAGTGATTTTTTGGTTCCATTGATAGTTGATACAGCAGGATCGTTTCCATTTGAAGCAGCAGATTCAATGATAATGCTTGAAATAAAGGAAGCACGGGAAAACCTTACGGACACACAAGTGGATGAGCGAACTGATTCGAGTGACTCCACTGATCAATTGGATCATTTGGATCAAGAGGATCAAGAAGATCAACTAGCAGAAGAGAAGGAAATAGAAAGCCAGCTTCCTGAGGCATCAACATCTGATCCTGGCAATCTTTATCTTTTAGGCGACGACGTAAAAAAAAGAGGAGTTGCTAACTGGGTCGAATTTATGGCTGCAATGGTCGATCCGACGGTCAACTATATTTATTTGACAGCCAGTTTTCAAACGAACGATAATCCTCGTTTAGGCATTACGGGAATTGACGGCTGGAGCAGCAGCGTCAATCCTAACGGCGGATTAGCCTATGTTTATATCAATGCCTCGAGAGTTTCAAGAACGTTAATCATCGATGGCCTCGACAAATATCAGATGGATCTTAGAGCCGTAGCGATCTGTTTCCGCGATTCGAGTGTCAATCCTGATTCTCCATGGGACATTACCTTGCAAAATTTGGAACTCTATCATGGAAACTTTTGGGGGGCAATTGAATACCATGATTTGAACATGACAAATCAGCAGCGTTCAATCATTCGATACCACAATCTCAACCATACGGGCAATCAGTTGTTTTACGGGTTGCACTCTCGAGCCAGCTTTTCTGGACATTCGGTTTCACACCAAACGCCTAGATATACATCAGACTTCAATGCTTCTTGGACGATTCACACAAATACTCAGGCGAATTTTGAAATCAACCAAATAGAGCTTCGTGAGGGAGCAAACGTCGAAATGTCGACGATCAGCTCAGGAAATCTTGATTTTTATAATACAAATGCGCGTCTCGTATTAGGGGATAATGCCCGACTATCATTAAATGCCAACGGTTCAGCTGGTGAAGCAGGCGGTGCAAATATTCGCTTTGTCGCTGGCAATGGACGCATTGAGTTAGGAAAAGGCGCGGAATTGGCATTAAATACACAAAACAACAGCCCAGCAGTCATCACATCAGGCACGCCCCATGATATTCGCTTAATGGAAAAAAGTCGCTTGTCGGTTACTGCTGCAAACCGAACATTGTACAGTCATATTTTCTGGTTAAGTGCCAATACGCATGTCACCTTAGAAGACAGCAGCACCTTAGAGGTTGAAGCAACAAATCAAAATACAACCGCAAATATTTTCCACTTCTCTGGCACGACTGGCAATCTCAACGTAGGCAAAGATGCTACCTTAGATATTCGTTCGGACAGCCCACAAGCTGTCCAACGGCTACTTTTCTTTACCGGTGCCAACAATCCCGCAAGATTGACGATCGACGATGCCAAGCGTGTCAATTTGCAAAGAACCCGCCCCATAACGACCACCACAAATGGTCTAATTGAAGGGGGAGGAATCACTGCAAAGAATCAGGCGATTCGTCAATGGCGGCATGGAAATACAGGAGAGACAGTTGATTTTCAGTGGCAACCGATTCTGTCCATGACTGCGGCGATTTCAGGAACCAATACAAATGTGACCAATGTATCTTCGCTGAATGAGGAAACAAGTCGAGGGTTTGTCGCGCAGTTTGCTTCTCGTTCGCAACGGCTATTGTTTGAGAACATACCAGACGTCACGGTGACCATCGATCCTTTGACAGAAGATAGAACCTTACCTAATGCCTATACGATTTCGGGAACCGCCAATCCTGGTAGCTACCTTCGATTCCAAAGAGAGGGACTGATGCCAGAACCGACGCTTGAAACGACAGTCGATAGTGCTGGCAATAGCACGTATTTTCACACCAAAGCGGATGGAAACGGGCATTATTTACTTGATCTATCTGATTTAGAACCTTTCCAGTATTTTACTCAAGGTGAGGTGGTCACCGCTCAGGCATTTCTTGATGGCAAATGGGCAGAAGCATCAACCACTGTGGAACCCATTGGTGACGTAGACCCAAAAGATCCCCTTGATCCTGATCAACCGATTCTACCTGAAAATCCACCCTTGATACCAGAAAATCGCGGGTTTATCAGTATAGACTTTGTTTCACAATTCGATTTTGGTACAGTACCGATTCGCTCATCGACAAGCCGCTATCCGGCGCGTCCGCAACGAATTTCTTTAGTGGATGATCATGAATCAACCGAACGACCAAACTACATTCAGGTTTCCGATCGTCGATTTCTTCAAAAGGGCTGGACCTTGAGTGCCCGATTATCAGAGGAAGGGTTCGTTAGCACGGATGCGTTTAAGCACCACTTAAAAGGAGCGAGTGTGCATTTGACAAATATTGAAATGGTTACCTCTAGAGAAAATCCCTCTGAAGCACCAGACTACTTTGATGCAATCGAGCTGGGACCGCAGAACCAAGTGATTGCACGTGCCAATGAAAAGCAAGGGGCGGGAACTTGGATTCAACGCTATGGAAACGAGGATACCATGCAAAAAAGTGTCGAGCTGGAAATCCCTATTGGCGCGAGGCCACAAGCAACAAGTTATCAAGGAACCATCCATTGGGAGCTGAGTTTCGTACCTGGTGCTGACGAATAACCCCTTGGAAAACAAGTAAGCATGTTCTGCAATCGTGAATATGATCGAACACTGTAAAAGTTGATCAGACAAAAAGAAGTCCATTTGCCATTGGACTTCTTTTTTGTCTGAAACAAACGAGTAGTGGTTTACACTACTTTTCCCACTTTGGTGGATATGCTTTTCAATCAATAGAAGTGAGTGAAACCTCAGGTAGTGTATCGATGAGCAAAATCATAACATGGTAGTCCTCAACAAAATCACCTGAGCACTGTGTCTTCTCCAGAATAAATTTTATTTAGCTATTTTAGTAATTAAATCCTGCTCAAATATTTTAATTTTCGCTTGCCTTTTGATATGCTAAGAACAAGGGGGAATCAAAGATGGAAGTTGATCTACAAATGCTGGCGATGATTTTCTTTATCAATCTCGCCTATGTCACATTGAACACACTGCGATTTTTATTGACAATGAAAGGGTATCGCGTGATTGCCCCATTAGTGAGTATGATCGAAATCACGATCTATATTTTAGGCTTATCTATGGTATTGGATCGTTTGGATAACCCGCTGAATCTCTTGTTCTATGCACTAGGCTATGCTGCAGGAGTCAGTATCGGGATCAAAATCGAAGATAAGCTTGCTCTGGGCTATACAATGGTCACAGTGATCCTACCTAGTAATACGGATGAAGAAAAGAGTTTGCCGAAGATTTTGCGACAAGAGGGGTATGGTGTGACACAAAGCTTTGGTGAAGGATTGGAAGGCCCGCGACTGATTTTAGAGATTCTTTCCCAAAGAAAAAGTGAGAAAAAGCTCTATCAAACGATCAAAGCGGTGGAAGAGCGAGCGTTTATCATCAGCTATGAACCCAAGTATATTTCGGGCGGTTTTTGGACCAAAAAAATCAGCCGTAGAGAGGCGAAGTTGAAAAAGCAAGCACCTGTTGATTGAGGAACTAGAGGCAGCTTGATCCATTCGTGAAGAATAGTTGCATAATAAGCAGGGAGTTTATTGATGAGAGGAAGCGTTAGGTGTGGAAAAGAAAGCAAATGGCATGATGGCGGTCATCGCTGCATTGATCTCAAACATTTTGGTGGCGATCAGTAAGTTTGTCGGTTATGCCTTGAGCGGTAGTGCGGCCATGCTGAATGAAAGCATTCATAGCGTCGTGGATTGCAGCAATCAGATCTTTTTATTGATCGGTGATAAACGGGCAACAAAGGGACAAAGTGAGCTGCATCAGTTTGGTGAAGGTCGGGCGAAATATTTTTTCAGCACGATCGTTGCGATGATGCTCTTCTTTGGTGGGGGCGCACTAGGCGTGATGGAAGCAGTGGAAAAGCTGCTGCATCCCGCCCATGAAGTCGGCAATACCTGGTTAGTGATCGCTATCTTGATTTTCGGGATGATCGTTGAAGGAAGTTCGTTGTGGATCGCAATCAAGGAGATCCGCGAGCTAAACGTCGAACGTCAACCAATCTATCGTTTTTTGAAAGAAAGTCGGCATAGTGAGATTTTGATCATTTTCACAGAAGACTTTTGTGCGGTGATCGGTCTGATGATCGCACTGATCGGAACGGTTTTAACAATGATTACCGGGAACGCATTTTTTGATGCCTTCAGCGGCTTATTGATTGGTCTTTTATTGATGGTAGCAGCGATCTTCTTAGCCCGCGAATTTTACAGTCTACTGATTGGGGAAAGTGTTACTAAACGTGATTTAGCGGTGATCAAACAAGCGTTTGAACGTCCCGATGTTGATCGCTTGATCGATGTGAAAACAGTCCATTTAGGGCCAGCAGAAATTTTGATTGCAGCGAAAGTTGATATTGCCGCAAAACAAGAAGAGGTCGGCTATGAGATCATTAATGAGATCGAAGCCGAGATCCGACATCAAATGGCAGATAAAAAAGTCTATATTTATATTGAAACGGATGAGTACGATCCTCACTACATGGAGAAGCGGCGCAAACTTGTGCGACCTTCCCACTGATTTAGCTAGAATAAAGCTGTTTTTTTTGATACAATAGACAAGGATTATCACATAGTGAAGGAGATTTCAAAATTATGATCAATGCAAGTGACTTAAGAGCTGGAATGACGTTTGTTCAAGACGGCAAACTTATCAAAGTATTAGATGCCAGCCACCACAAACCAGGTAAAGGAAATACGGTTATGCGTATGAAATTACGTGACGTTCGGACTGGTTCGACTTACGATACAACCTTCCGTCCAGAAGAAAAATTTGAAAAAGCGCATATCGATACGAAAGCTGTACAATACCTATATACAATGGACGATACCGCATTCTTTATGGATCTGGAAACCTATGAACAATATGAAATTCCAGTTGAAGTGGTTGAAGAAGAAATGAAGTTCATTCTAGAAAACATGGAAGTAAAAATCCAATTCTTCGGCAGCGAAGTAATCGGCGTGCAACTACCTTCAAGCGTAATCTTGAAAGTAGTTGAAACACAGCCATCGATCAAAGGGGCAACTGTGACTGGTTCAGGAAAGCCGGCAACGATGGAAACAGGCTTAGTTGTCAATGTTCCTGACTTTGTTGAAGAAGGCGAAATGCTAGAAATCAATACAGCTGAAGGTACTTATTTAAAACGTGCAAAATAGCAAAAAAACCGCGACTTGTTCGCGGTTTTTTCTTTGCTCTTGTCGTGTTCAGAAGTGGCTCATTGTCCTTTTGCCGATCTTTTTTGTAAAGGATAGATACTATAAGGTTTACTGATAAAGTAGGCGACGGAGCAGACGATCACAAAGAAGGGTAGATTTTGAAAGCCAAAGACTTCTCCACCAATAAAGATCGGTGCAAATAAGGTGCTAGTGGCGCTGCCAAAAACACTGGCATAGCCTAGTGCTGCTACCAGTTCGATAGGCAGTCCGAACAGTGGTGCCAACACGACCCCCAAAGAAGAGCCAATCGCAAACAAAGGGGTGACTTCTCCACCCAAAAAACCAATGCTGATGGTTAATACGGTCAACACCAACTTAAGCAGCCAATCATAAGAATAGATCGGTTGCTTCGTGAAACTCGCGCTGATCAAATTTGTTCCTAAGCCTGAATAACGCCCTTGATACAATAAAACAAAAAGCAAGACTAACGCCAATGCGCCAATCCCAATACGCCACAGTGGATTCGGGAAGCGCCGCTTCATGATGCGTTTCATCGTTTCTAAACAGCCCGCAAAGCTGCCGCCAACCATACCAAAAATCAACCCAATCACAAGTAATTTCAGAAAAACAGGTATCGTCAAATCGACGGATTGAGGCAACATAAGACTAAATTTTTCTAAGCCTAACCATTGAGAAGTCGTACTAGCAGTGAAAGCAGCCAGCAAAGCAGGTAAGAGGGCATGATGACTGAATTTACCGATGACAAGCACTTCCAATGCAAAGAACGTCGCAGCGATGGGGGTTTCAAATAAACCAGCAAATCCCGCAGCCATCCCAATCATGATCAGGGTGCTGGCGTACTTTTCTAGTCGCAGCCAATTTCCTAAACGATTGGCGATGGTGGCACCTAACTGAACCGCAACTCCTTCTCTGCCTGCGCTTCCTCCAAATAAATGCGTCAGCCAGGTTCCCACCATTACAAAAGGAATCAAACGCAGTGGAATATCTTTTTCTTCTTCCTGCCCGACTAAAAACACTAAGTTCATTCCTTGAGGACTCCGATCGCCATACTTTTGGAAAAGGTAAGTAAAGCAAATACCGATAATTGGTAAGAAGAGAATCAATGACAAAAAATGACTTTCACGGAAGGCACTTAAAAACAGCAAAATTTTGCCAAAGAAAGTGTCAACAGCTCCAGCAAGCACCCCAATCACCAGACTGAGCAAACCTAATGCAGTCAGTTCAAAATACGTTGTTTCTTGTTTCTTCATTTCTATCACGATCCTTTAAAAAAGATAGGAATAATGCTCTTGCAACTATGACGAACGAGTGAAAATAAAAAATGACTACTACACACTAAAAAAAAGTGGTAGAAGTCATTAGCAAAATTGCGGTTTCAGTAAGAACTGAGGGAGACATTCATTCCCTATTAGCATCAATATTATCTGATAAAACCCTCGTTTTGTCAATGGATGCTGGTCGTGAAAAGCAATCCAACGAATACTTATCTTTTATACATACTTATGGTAAAATTAATTTCATAAGAATTTACATGTGAATCGAGCGTCGGAAGAGTCGCTGGCAAGAAAAGGGATGAAAGGACGATCCTTCTACTGGTTGACCAAGGGAAAAACAGTAGGTAGTGAGGAATCGAAGGGGAAGAAAGAATGATTGCATTTATGACGATCGAAAAATGGCTGCAAAGTGAACGTTTTTACTATGTGATCCTACCAATTCTTATGGTGGTTGGTCTGATCGCATTATTAGGGTTCCTGATGGTTCTGCTTTATCGAGAAAACCGTAACCCAAAAGTGACGCTATTCCTTGGCGGCATAGTCGTTGCGTGTCTGCTAGGCTTTTTTATTGGAGATCAAGTGTATGGTGAATTCAAAACGTATAATGCGCTGATCACACCGAATATCCGAGACCGCGAAAAAATGTTTTTAGGCTATAAATATTACGAATCTGATACTACAGCAGTTTATCAGCGCATCCAAAGCAATAAAGCGATTGAAACTTTAGGGATCTATCAAGCAGTACCAGTGGAACGGGCGATTGAATTTCTTGGATCTGCTCATAACTCCGTATATTTTAAAATGGGCGCCCAGGTTTACTATGCTCGCTATCAACCGACATTTGTGGAAGAGGAAACAACGGCTAAGCTGCAGGGGGTTCAATACCATTTGACTGATCCTTCCTTTGAAACGATCGGCTTCTATTCCGAAACCAACAACTATTTGACGGCAATTACGATTCCAAAGTCTCAAGAAACCCTCGAATATCAATCCGTCGATTCTGTGATCCCGAAAGAATTTGGGAAAAGTCAAACCCAATGGGCGTTACCAAATAGGAATGAATAACCATAAAAGAAAACTACCTAAGTCACGAAAGAAAGCTCCTTCAAGCAGGAATCTTCCGTGCGCAGGTAGTTTTTTGTATGCTTGGTCAGATAACATTACTCTCGCTATGGCTGCTCAGGTAGTCCTCTTTCTTTTTGCGAGACAATTTTTTGAAGGCTGCTTCTGCTTGAGTGGCTTCACTGCGAGTGGAAAAGCTTTCCGCATGGATCATTTGTAATGGTCTGCGACTAGCAGGACGGGTATATTTTGCTCCGATCCCTTTGTTGTGCTCTAATAAGCGGCGGCTCAAATCAGTGGTATAACCACCGTAGAAGGATTGATCGTTGCAACGCAAGACATAAAAATAATGATTCTCAGCAGCCATAGAGCATCGCCTTCACTTCGGGACTATAGGCACCCGTTTCATCATAGGTAATGAGAGGGGAATCAATTTTAAAGCCATCCGCCTTGCCATCCTTGATTCCTTCAATCAATAAAATATTGGCCTCTTTGCCTACTTTCGGATAGACGAAGCGGACGCGCTTTGGTGCGATTCGATGGGCGCGCATATGGTCCAAAATATCGAGAAAGCGATCCGGGCGATGAACCATCGCAAACCGTCCGTTCATTTTTAACGCTTTGCTAGCGGTTTGGATCACTTCATCTAAAGTTGTGGTGATCTCGTGCCGAGCGATCGCTAAATAGGGATTCGGGTTTTTGATCGCCGTCGGTACATTTTTAAAATAAGGCGGATTGCAGACCAAAAGATCGACGGAATCAGGTTTGATTTTTTGAAAGAGGTTCTTCAAGTCCATAGGATAGACCGTCAACTGGTCTTGCAAGTCGTTTAATTCGATACTGCGCTGCGCCATATCCGCTAAGCGTTCCTGCAATTCGATTTGATAAATATGAGCGGTCGTTTTTTTGCTGATAAATAAACCGACTGCGCCATTCCCTGCACAAAGGTCAACGATTACACCTCTTTTTGGCACTCTAGCGTAATTTGCTAATAAGACAGCATCTAATGAAAAAGAAAAAACTTCGGAACTTTGAATGATCTTGATGTCATCGGCATACAATTGGTCGATGCGTTCGTTCGGTTGCAACATGAAGCATACTCCTGTTCTAAATTCATTTCAATGTATTATACTACGATTAAGAATAATGGGAAACGCTAAAAAATGCTTGTCATTTAAACCGTTTTTTTGCATACTTGAGTAGGAGAGAAATAGAAAGGAAAATGAGTATGTTTTTTCGCTTTATGCGCGGTGTGGTTCGCGTGGTATTATTTTTGATCAACGGCAATGCTCGTTATCAAAACAAAGAGGTTTTACCTAAAAATGAAAACTACATTTTAGTGGCTCCTCACCGAACCTGGTGGGATCCATTGTACCTAGCAGTGGCTGCTCGACCAAAGAAATTTAGTTTTATGGCGAAAGAAGAGCTGTTCAAAAACCCGATTTTACGGTTCATATTGATCCA
Source organism: Candidatus Enterococcus avicola (assembly GCF_047470845.1). Classification (NCBI taxonomy): domain Bacteria; kingdom Bacillati; phylum Bacillota; class Bacilli; order Lactobacillales; family Enterococcaceae; genus Enterococcus; species Candidatus Enterococcus avicola. The sequence goes on from NZ_JBLGTY010000014.1 coordinate 91,317, forward strand.
TGCCAATGCTTTTCCAGTCAAACGAGACAAACCGGGACCGAGCGCGGTAAAGACGCCAGTCAAAATTTTGAAGGAAACGGATCTTAGCTTGATCATGTTTCCAAGTGGTACGAGACACGCAACAGCTTTAAAAGGCGGCATGGCGTTGATCGCAAAAATGGCTAAGGTCAAGATCGTTCCCTCTGTTTATCAAGGACCGCTGACGTTAAAAGATCTTTTTAAACGCAAACGAGTAACCGTCCGCTTTGGGGAGCCCATTGACATCAGTGACATCAAAAAGATGGACAAAGAGGGCTTGGCGGAAGTCGAACGGCGCATCCAGGGTGCATTTGACACACTGGATCAAGCGATTGATCCGTCATTTGTTTATCAAATCGATGAGTCCAAAAGAGAAGATTAATACCTAAGAAAAGCCGCTGACCCTTTTGTGATCAGCGGCTTTTTTCTAATGAGTTAATCCAATAATTCGAAAGCAAATTTGGTCCACGGTTTTAAATATTCCAACAAAGGCAGCTCGTCACTTGAAATGGCGCCGACTTTGTTTTTTCGCGTGTCTTGGTGAGAGGTCAAAACGATCTGCAATTCGTTTTTGTATTGGCCAAAGGTATCATTGCCGATAACGATGTCCCCATAGGCAAAAGGTTCTTGGTTTGTATGAGGGAGGTTTTCGATGGGACGGTACTTCACCCGTGACTGTGTGGAACGAGCGACTAACGCATTACTGTCACCACGACGAAAATGATTGGTTTCGGCTAATATTCTCCGTTCGATTTCGCTGGCCTCTGCTTCTACGAAAACGCCAAAGGTCAGCTTGTAACGATCGATCGCCGCCAGAGCTTTCAGCTCTGCATCCGACGCATAAGCATTGCCGATAATCACGGTATCGATCAACCCAGAAGCAAAAAGCAGCTTCCCTTGCAGCGCCAATGGTAAATCTCGACAAGATTCTAAGGTCGGTAAGCCATCATTGACTTCCCAAGGGCCGATTTTGGCTGATTGACTAGTGATGAAGGCGGCTGTTTTCAACCCGTATTTTTTAAAACGTTGGCTGCAGCTGCGGAAAAAAGCATCCGTTAAGCCTGTGCCTCGTTGGGGGTAAAAATTGTGGCAGCCATATAAAAAAGGTTCATTGGCTTGATAAGAAAGGATATTTTCTAAATAGTTCACATCATTACTCATATTCAATTCAATCGCTAAGCCAAATGGATTAAAGGTCAGCTGGGCTTCCTTATTGCCATCAAACCCTTGATCCAAGCGGATACCGTCCGCACCTAATTCTGCAAAGAAGCTAAGATCGTCATAAGAGATCGCCAGATCACTAAAAACAGCAGGCGAAATATCTAATATCGTTTCAAAGCCAAGGTTCTTGGCAAAGCCGATAATCGAAGAGAATTTTTTTCTGACGGTCTCTTTGCCTTCACTGACTTCTAGCATACTCATAAATAAGCGAGAGTAACCAAGGGCAGCAGCTTTTTTTAAATAGTCTTGATCCAGTAAAGGATCGCTATGGTCGGGGTAAATCGAAAGGCCAATTTCTCGTTTCAATGGTTTTCCTTCTTTCTAAAAAAACGCACGAAGCACCTCTTGGCATTGGAAAAAGCTGGTGAGGAAGGCTTCTTCTGTTTGTCTTGGTGGGTGCTTCGTACGACCTTTATTTACACATTATTGTGCGACTGGTTGATTTTCTTTTTCCAATTCGTTTTTGTCGTAGATTTTTACGAATGGGTAATAGATCAGGATCGATAAAAGAATCAAAAGAACATTCAGCACGATCGCACGCCAATCGCCGCCAGTCGCTAAGAAAGCGCCAATTGGTCCAGGCAATGTCCAAGGGGCATTGACCGTAACTGCATTGACTAAACCAGCTGAGGTAGCGACCCACGCAATGACGCCATTGATTAGTGGTGCAATGATGAAAGGTGGGATCAAGATTGGGTTCAAAACGATCGGTGTACCGAAAATCAGTGGTTCGTTGATGTTGAAAATAGCTGGAATCAAGGCTGTTTTTCCTAGTTTTGAACCGAATTCCGATTTGGTGCGAAACGCTAACAAGATAGCCAAACCAATCGTTGAACCAGCCCCACCGATCCAGATGAACCATTGATAAAATGGTTCGGCTGCGATATTGGGAATCATATCTCCTGAAGCAAGCGCAGTCGTATTTCCTTCCAATAACTGCAACCATAATGGACGAGCCAGTGAACCAACGATAGAAGCACCATGGATCCCGAATGACCAGAAGAAGGTCGTCAAGAAGGTGATCAAAAGCACACTTGGCAAAGTGTCTGCGGCACTGACCAAAGGATCGACGACTTTTGCCACGATCGTGTGCCAGTCAAAGCCGATATAGTAAGTGATCGCACCCATTCCTAAAATAATGACTAAGGTAGGGGTCAAGGCTTCGAAAGAACGAGCGACTGCAGGGGGGACTTGTTCTGGCATCGTGATTTTAAATTTCGATTTGTCCGTTAACCGATAGATTTCAACGGCAAGAATCGAGGTGATGATCGCCACGAACATACCAGCACTCCCTAAATTGGCCATTGGCAAGACAAAGCCGACCGTTCCAGCAGCATCCAAGGCTTCTGCTGGGATATTGACAGGGGTGAAGGTCAGTAAGAAGGCGGTCGTAGCTAGGATCCCGCCAGAAAGACCATCAAGCTTATAAGAGCGAGAAAGACTGTATCCGATCCCGAATGCCGCATACAAGCTCATAATGTACATCGTCATTCGATAAGGCAATAAGATAGTTGTGGCATTGCTAGACAAGAACTGATAGATGCCCCAACTTTGAGGCAGCGGTGGAAAGGCTAAAATCATAAAGAACGAACTGACGATGATCAATGGCAAGGTTGAGACGATCCCGTCACGAACCGCCCGCAAGTGACGCTGGCTGCCAAGTTTTTCCATCGGTCCTGCCAAATGGCGCTCGATGAATTGAGTGAATTTATCTAACATGGTTTATCCTCCTAAGGTGTTTTACATTTTTGCTTCCCATGGATTCGGAATGATTTTCCCTAAAATCACGCCTTGGGCTGCCCCGGTTGCTGCAGGGGCATTATTGACACGGCTGTGAAGGGTTTCATTTCCTAAGATGGCAAAAGCCACCGCTTCTTTGGCATCGTTGGAACCGCCAATGTCATCTTGTGTTCCAACGGCTACTGATTCTGGTAAATAGCCTTGGATCAGTTCAATCAGCAGATGATTGTGGGCACCACCGCCCGAGAGAATCACTTCCAGATCGTTTGTTCCCAACTGAGGAAAAATGAACCGTTGGTAACTGTCAGCGATGGAAAAAGCGGTGAAATCGGTTAAAGTCCTCACCAAGTCTTCAGGGGCTGCTTCGGGATACTTGGTCAATAACTGCTGCACAAAATGTTTTCCAAAAAGCTCACGCCCAGTGCTTTTCGGCGGTTGCTGGGACAAATAAAAATGAGTTCTTAATTCCTTTTGCAAGGTGGGTATAATTGCTCCCGCACGGGCTGTTTCACCAAACGCATCATAAGGCTGGCCGAATAACTGAACCATTAATTCATCGATGACCATGTTTCCTGGACCTGTATCAAAGGCATACAGCTCGTTTAAGCTGCCACTTTTTGGTAGTACAGTAACATTGCCGATGCCGCCAATGTTTTGCAGCAAACGATTTTTGCTGTCTGATTGATAGAGCAGATAATCTGTATAAGGAACAAGAGGGGCGCCTTGACCGCCAGCAGCCATATCCATCACTCGAAAATCGGCGACGACTTTCGTTTGTAAGCCATAAGCGATAATCGAAGGTTCGCCAATTTGCAAGGTGCTGTTTTTCGCTGGATCAGAATCGGGGGAGTGCCAGATCGTTTGTCCGTGGCTGGCAACAAAATCAATGCTTTTTTCTTCAATACCAGCTTTTTGGCAGAGGATTTGACACGCTTTCAAAAATTGATATCCTAATTCAGTATTTAATTGGCAGATGAGGGGAACATTTGATTCCACAGGATCACAAGCAGTTTTTATTCGTTCCTTCAATTCTTCACCAATGGGTAGTGTGACCATTTCCATCAGCTGTACGTCTGTTTCGGTGCCGCAGCCATTGATTTTTACTAAAGCAGCGTCGATCCCATCCAAACTGGTTCCTGACATTAGTCCTATTGCAAGCATAGCGTTTCTCCTTGTATATTAGAGTTAGGGTTTTAACCTTCCGGTTTTGATTGGATAACCCTATGAACCATCGTTATTTTAATT
>NZ_JBLGTY010000015.1:0-92480 GCF_047470845.1 Candidatus Enterococcus avicola
CGTCTTTTTCTTCTGAAGGGTCTCGTAAGAGACCTCTGTAATCATCAAATCTTTCTCTATTATTCTCAGCATTTTTTGATAGAATCATTCATATAGCATATCGTCCTCTCAGTTTGTTTATTTTGTGGTGATTTAATCATACTAGAGAACGATATGTTTTTTAATATCTAAAATGAAAATGGGGCTGAAGAATCAATTCTGATTCATCAGTCCCATAAATTATAGAGCCCTTTTTTCATGTGAAAACAATTACCACTTACGTCAACGTATGCTGATACCATTTCTTCCCTCAAAATCGCAGCAAGAAAATCAGGCCCCGAACGCCCCATTCGATGGTCATCACGACATAAATCCCTGTCAATCCATAAAACAAAACGATACGAGCCAAGTACCCCATACCAATCCGGAAAATTTAAATCGAAAGCAGCGAAGCGATGGTCGTGAAGTTGGTATCGCCAGCAACGCGCAATGCAGCAGGCAAAATGAAGACAATGCTCCAAGTTAGAAAGTGCATCACGATGGCAATCAAATAAAGCCGATAAATCGCTGGAACAATAACTGCCGGCGGATTGAACAGGCGCATCCCATATGAAAAGAAGGGCAGCAGACTTAAGTTAATCACAAGAAACGCCACCATACCAGTCAAAACAAAGGCCTTCGTAAACTTCTTGGCGTCTGCGATATTGCCCCGTCCAATACTTTGGCCCACGATTGGCACAAGTGATGTGGCCAAGGCGCTAGGAATGATTTCTAAAATCTGAATCCCTGAAGACGCAATCGCGTTGGTAGCAATCACATTGGTTCCAAAACTGACGATCATTGTTTGGATAATGATTTTTCCGCCATAAAAAAACAAAGAGTCAGCAGCAAAGGGAATACTGATCTTTAACACTTTGCTGATGACTTTCATGCGAATATGCATAAGTCTTCTTTCTTTAATATAAAGAGCCCGCGATTGATGCGCAATGTGTAGACAGCAAAGAGCAACCCAATCATCCCCATGCCTAATACATGCAAAAAGAGAATATTGAAGACAATGTAGACAAAGTTCATTAGCAAAGATAATTTTAAATGAGGCCTTCGTGTGGCCAATCCATCTCAAACTGCCATTGGTTCCTTCTAATATTGCTTGCAATCGGTATGAGGCCAATAGACCCAACAAATAAATCTTGGCATGTCCAAAACCAGCGACTCTGCTTGTCCGAATAACAACTGCAAGATACCTTTCTGAAAAACAGCAATCAAAATACTGACTGAACAGGCCAAAAAGACGGTACCGTAGACTGTGCCACTGCACACTTTGCTATGTTGTTTGCGCTCTTTTTTGGCGAAATATTGTGCCATCAAGACTGTTCCACCCAATCCGACAGCAGTAAACGTATTGACCAAGAAGAAATGCAAACTGCCAACCATACTGACCACACTAACTGTTTCTGTACCAGCGGAGCTGATCATCGCTGTATTGACAAAATTAAAACTCACATGAAAAAATTAATCGAGGATCACGGGTAACACAAGAGCGAGGATAAACGGATAAGCAATATCTTGCCCGAAATAAACATTCTTTAGCCAATTGCCGCTATGATGCAGGATAGACTTGATCATATTCAACGAGGACACACCTTATATTTAATTTTGCACACGGTTTCATTTTTATGCTATCGTTTATGGTAGCTTATGTCAATATGGAATAAGTCGAAGGATGTGCAAATTGGCGAAATTGTAAAGGTTTATCTCGGATTTTTTATCACCTGACAAAAAGGATTAGGTGTTTTATGAAAAAGACAGTGGAAACGCAAAATATACCTTGCTACGACTGAAAGTAAAGGCTATTATAATCTTGTTAATAAATAAAATAAGGGTGGTAAAAAAATGAAAGAGTACCAAGATATTATGGGTAAATATCAGAAACAAAAGCAATACTATAAAAAAGTCATAGTAGTATCTATCGGATTGATCCTACTAGCAAGCCTCATCGTTTTTTTAGATGTGGTAAGAATCAATCCTTTGCTTGTTTATTTGGTGGGAATGAGCACTGCTCTTTTTTATGCAAATAAAACTCGTGTTGAAAGTAAATCATATGCACAATTAAAAAAATATTTGCGAAAAGCAAATCCAAAATTATTGCAACAAGAAGCGCTTGTCTTTTTTATTGACCAACAACTCAATAAACTTCCTCAAGAAGAAGCAAGTGGTCTTTTTGATTGGTTAGCAGAAGAAAAAAAATGGCAAGACAAGAAGGAACGGTCATATTTCCATGGAAAAGTGGATGAATTGCGTGCGTATTATTTGTTCCTCAACGATATGACCGATGATGAAGAGAATGGGGAAATCACTTTGGATACATTTCGGGCATTAGGAATAAACAAATATAAAGAGTTGGTCTAATAGGAGAGAAAGAATGAAATTAAGAAAAGAGTTATTAGGGATTGTTTTGGCTTTTTCAATGACAGGGATCATTGCAACCTCTGTGAATGCAAATGCCTACCAAGATGTCTATGATCAGCAAGAAAAACAAGAACAAAAAATCAATAAATTGCTTCAATCAGTGTTTATCTCAGAAGATGAACAAAGCACATTAGAACATGAATTGACCTCGTTTGATCAAGTGAAGGATCGTGAAAATAGACAAGGTTTATTGGATTTGATTGCGCAAAGTGAAGCAACGCTCGCAAAAGTTGAAAAGAATGTGTCATCTGCAGAAGCCAATGCCGTTAAAACAGAACTTAGCCAAATCAAAACACAACTAGATGCGTTGGCTAAAAAAAGCGATGAAGCGTTTATTACCAAAGATGATCAAACGCAAATCAATGAAATCACAGAGAAGTATCAAACGGTATTTGGAACCAGTGAAATTACACCTGTCAGGTCTTTAGCAAATGAAGTAACAACACTGGCTAAAGCAGTCGAGAGGCATCAAAAAGAACTGATTTCTCTAGTTGATAAGCTCAAAGAAGATAACAAAGCAACAGATACATTGCTGAAAAAAGACTATTTGTCAGAGCGCGATAAAAAAGACTTAACGCAAAACAAAGCAGTCAACCAAACATTTTTCGAAGATGCAGATGAAAAGACAGCTGTTGAAGAACGACAGAGTGATTCGGCGAAGCTGATTGAAAACATCAGGCAAAAGCAAGAAGCGACTGCTAAAGAATTCAAAGACTATGAATTTAAAGCCAAATCACTGATTAAAGAAACAACATTATTGCTTGATGATGGTGATCTTACGAAGGATGAAACAAAAGAGCTTACAACTGCGAAAACAACTCTGGAAGATTCATTGGCGTTGAAAGATTACTCACCAGGTACCTTAAAAGATGACTTTGCTGCATTGGATAGTCAATATGACAGTGCAAAGACAAGCAGTGACAAACGGATCGCTGATAAGAAGAAAGAAGCCGAAGCGGCTGCAAAAGCTGAGCGTGAGAAACAGGCCAAAGAACAAGCAGAAGCCGCAGAGCAAGCGAAAGCTAATGAGGAAGCAAATCAGGCGAATGCCAACCAAGCCACCCCATCTCCTTCATTGGTTGGCGAATGGTACCAAGCACCTGCAGGGTATAAGTTCTTGAAGGTCGAAAGTGGCAAGACCTATGGACAAGTAAAGATTCCAGAGAACTTCACGTTGATTACAGATTCAGAAGCACAGAGTTATAGTCCGGGTCATGGTAACGGATATGCGAAGCAATAATGAATAGCCACGTCAGACAGACCAAATTTGAGTATTTGGTCTGTTTTTCTATATGCAAAAAATAAACGAATAATAACGATGTAACAGATGCCTTTGTTTTCGTTCATCAAAATACTACCTTATTAATAATTGGAATAATTTTATCGTAAAGTAATAGTTTTAGAATATTCGGACTGTTTTCTCGTCCAAAAAGAAGTTGGCAAATCGAAGAAAAAAACTGATTGATAACGGTATCAATCAGTAAGAGCTTAAAACGATCGAAGATTAGTATTACTTAGCATCGTTTTCTTTAAAGTAGTCATCAATGTAATCCTTAATTTTTTCAAAGTCCTTAGTCAGAAAAAATTTTGAAGGAACTTTTATGATAGGGAGGTTATTTTCATTATCAAAAGGAGCAAATGGCTCAGGAAGGACCAAGTAATCAACAGTATCTTTATCTCTCAGATAATTGATTGAAACGTCGTAAAACGGTGAAAAATAGTCTTTGAGGCTTGTGTCTCTTTGATAAAGAACACCTGGAGTTAATGGTGTGTAAGATAATCCATTGCTCAAAACTAAGACAAAACAAATTCTTTTCATAAAAAATCACCTTTCCTTTCGATTAAATACTAGCGTCATCTCAACAGTCAAGGATTCGTTATTCATTTAATAAATCCATTTTAATAGACAAATGGATAAAATAGTGAGCAATAGAAAAATAATTCAGTTGTTGGGTAGAAGGGAACCAACAATCACAAGTTGTTCCTTTAAAAAACAAGAGATAGGAAAATACCAAGAACAATTGTGGTTAAGATTTCTAGAGCTCTTTCCAGAAACAAATTGTTGCTTTTTAAAAATATTGTTTTCTTTTTATAAGGGAACCAAAATGACTGGTTTGCGTAGTCTGGCGGGTACACGAGATCTAAAATACCACTGATTAACAGTAATGGAATTGCTTCGAAAATATTGTCATGGACGGCTAAATAAATATAGTATGTTAACAAAGAAATTTGAGCGATCCGTAGATATCTTAGGCTGGTAACTGTATGGTTCATCAAATCATCCTTTCGTAAATGATTATCTCATATTGAATGAATTGGTCAAATTAAAATTATAAAATATTTATTTATTTTAATGTTGAAAAATAAATTCTTTTGATTTAATAAACAATTTATAAATATCCTAAACAGAGGATATTTGATGAATTATCAAAGGGGATTTTCAGCTATTTATTTTAGAACGTTTTAGAGAGGATTCGTTTGAAAAGAGTTTCAGGATAATAAGTTAGTCTATTAAATCATTAGCAAAGTATGCACGTTGGACGAAATTAGTAGATTAATCAACAGCGATTTTTTTAAATAATGGTTATTTTGCTAAAACAAAAAATTACCAATTTTGTCTTTAATGCTTTAAGAGCAAAATATGCAATGATATACTAAAATAAATAACCTTAATGGAATAGACACTAAACGGAGACTCTAAAATATGACCAACCAACTAATCATAGAAGATCATCATTTCAAGAAAGGTGAGCTATCTAGCATAACGACGGCTTATATCGATCAGTACCCAGTCGTTTACATACTCTACAACCGAAATGAAAAGAAAAGACCTGTTGCGTACATTGGTCAAACGGTTCAAGTGAACAAACGATTGAAGCAGCACTTGAATAACGCTAAGCGCAGAGAAATTAAAGAAGTCCTGCTGATTGGTCATGAAAAATTCAATCAATCAGCGACCTACAATATCGAAACCAATTTGATCAATCACTTCATTGGGGATGAGCAGTTTCAGTTGCAAAATGTCAGTCAAACAAGACAGGTGCAGATGCATCAGTATTATGAAAAAGAGTATTATGATGAAGTGGTCTTCCAAGAGTTATGGGAAGAATTGCAAAGGCGTCAGTTGGCGAAGCACTCAATCGATACGATTCGCAACAAAGATGTGTATAAATTATCCCCTTTTAAAGAACTGACGCCAGAACAGTTAGATATAAAACTTGAAATCATTGAGTACTGTAAACAAGCGATTCAGCAGGATGAAACACAAAAAGTCTTGATGATTGAAGGAGAAGCTGGAACGGGAAAGAGCGTCTTATTAGCATCTCTCTATAACACCCTTCAAGACTATACAAAATCAGAGTCTGTATTAAAAGGCACTGATAATTATTTGCTGGTCAACCATTCAGAGATGTTAAAAACCTATCATACAATGGCAGAAAGTTTGCCAAATTTAAAAAAGAATCATATGTTAAAGCCAACTTCCTTTATTAATAAAACAGATAATCAGAAGTTGCACCCAGACATCGTTATTGTGGATGAGGCCCATTTGCTTTTAACGAAGAAAGACAGCTATAACAGTTTTCACTATGAAAACCAACTAGAAGAAATTATCAAGCGAGCAAAAATCACGATTTGTATCTTTGATCCGAAGCAAGTATTGAAAATCAAAAGTTATTGGGATCAGGACCAATTGGATCAGTTTCAGAAAAGGTACAATGCTTCTCGCTTTCAGCTAAAAGATCAATTAAGAATGAAAAGTAGTCCACAAATTATTCAATGGATCGATGATATCGTAGAAAAACGTGTAACACCGATTCCAGAATCAACAGCATCTTTTGAGCTTCAGATTATGGAAACCCATGATGCGTTGAAGAATAAAATCTTTTCTCTCGATAAAAAGGAAGGTCTGTCACGGATCATCTCAACATTCGATTATGTTCATAAAAAAGACGGAGCTTCTTATCTTGTAGATCCTGGTGGGATCAACCTGCCATGGAATACGACCGACACGAAGCGAACATGGGCGGAGCGACCAGAGACAATCAGTGAAGTCGGATCAATCTACACCGTCCAAGGGTTTGATTTAAACAATGTAGGAGTCGTCATTGGCCCTTCCGTTGATTACGATCCAGAGACCGACCAGCTTGTCATCGATATCGATAAATATGAGGACAAAGGGGCGTTTACGGGACGTGACGATATGAACCAAGAATTGACGAAGAAAGCCAAAGAAACGATCATCCTTAATTCATTGAATGTATTAATGAAACGAGCAATCAAAGGGCTTTACATCTATGCAATCAATCCCAATCTCCGCCAAAAACTCATAGCCCTACAAAACGAAAGGAGCCAGTCCAACCATGCAAAACCAACCCTCTTCAATGGAACGGATCAATAAATTCCGAGATGATCGCAATTGGCGACAATTCCATAATGAAAAAGATCTAGCTATTTCTATCTCCATCGAAGCCGCCGAATTGTTGGAGATTTTTCAATGGAAAACACCTGAAGAAGCCACTCAAGATTTCGAACATCTAAAAGAAGAAATTGCCGATGTTCTGATTTATTCCTATATGCTGGCAGACAATTTGGGTCTTGATATTGATGAGATCATCAAAGAAAAGCTGGAAAAAAACAACATGAAGTATCCGGTGAAAGAAAGTAAAGATTCGAAAAAGAAGTATAATGAATTGTAACAAAAAAGAAGCAAGGACGCTGCAAGTTCTTGCTTCTTTTTTTTAATGGAATAGGAGCAACAACGGCTTTCTGAATTCATCAGTGATTGGTTACGAACGTCAAAAATCTGTCATAATTGAGAAAGTTGAAGATAACTTCAAATTGGTTACAATTTTTCGGAAATTTGAAGTTAACTTCAAATAAGCGCAATTTTTTATAAAAATGAAGTTAGACCTAGTGTCTGCTAGAGTAAAAACAAGATTATCCTATCCGAAAATGAAGACAAGGTCATTGGGAAAAAATCGGCAACAATGAAGGTCATTTTCTATCAAAAATATTTCTCCCCAAAAACCTAAAAAACCTATTGCCCCCCGAGCCCACTTACTGTATAGTAAACAAGAATATTTCATGAAAATAACCAAAAATAACTAATTACAAAGACTTTGTTATTGAAAATTGCGCTTAAACGATGCCGCGAACGGAATGTAAGAAGGAGAAAACAATGACGTATCTAACAAACAATTTTGTGAATTGCATGATCACTTTAGGGTTTATCTTCATCCATCTATCTTCAAATGTTATCTCATCCAGAAAACTAAACGTGCAATACATGAGCTCCTTTGCCGCTGGGGTAGGGATCTCCTACGCGATCGTTCATCTATTGCCCCATTTGGCGTATTTTCAAACGGTGTTGATCGATGAATTTGGCTGGGATTCGGGGATTTTTTATAGTCATGGGGTCTATGGCATCGTTTTGTTTGGCTTAGTCTTCAGTTACGTGATCTACAAAATCGATGAGCGGACGTTTATGGTGTTAGAAAAGAAAGACATCACCAGTGCCAAAAACGCCTTTTTTTGGTCGGATATCGCTTTTCATGTGATCTACAATATCATGATCGGCTATATCGTGATTGCCAATACGCTATCAGAGCGTTTTTACATTTTGACCTACTTTATTGCCTTTGGTTTGCACTTTCTCATGAACGATTGGCTGCTCTATCACCATCATGGTGCCCTCTATAACAAATATGGCCGTTTTGTGCTTTCCTTCAGTATTTTCGCGGGAGCTGCGTTCTCCCTCTTTGTTTCATTGCCCTACTATTTGGTGGTCATCATTGAAGCCTTGATCACCGGCGCTTTGCTGGTCAATATCATCAAATTTGAGTTACCCAATGAAGGAGAAGGCAGTATTCGTGGGCTATTGGTAGGCACGATCTGCTCTGGAATTTTGTTTGTATTTGTCTAGCGCGAAAAGGAGGACTGAATCATGGATGATTCGGTCCTCTTTTTTTATAAATACGCAAAGTAATTACTATTTTCTGTTTCAATCAAACAAATCACAATAGTTTTTTGTTTTTTTGACCATTATTTACAATTTTGTTACGATGTTCGCTTGCTTTTCCCAAAAACATTCTATAAAATGTAAGCGAATAGAAACCAAAAAAATAGGCACCTCGTATCTCTGCGCCAACAGATTTACGAGGCCCTGATCAGTCACACCCTTAAGACGGATGACCAATCAAGTTGCCATAGTTGATCGCCAAAGGCATCAACGTGTTTATTGTACCCGATTTTCTTGTCGATTTCTAGTAGATTCAGGCAGGTTTTTGGGCAAAAACCGTGGGATGCTGGACGCTTATTTTGCTATGCCAAAGGCATTGGACAATCTTGTCCAATGCCTTTTTTGTCGTTTGAAACGGTTCATGCGCAGGATCGTTTGCGGCAAATAACAGGTGTGAAGATCAGTTGAGGACAGTCGCATGGAAAATAGGCAGTCATAGTTGAGAAATCCAATGCCATGCGTTCTTACTGTGTTCATAGAAATAGCGTTCTGGCGATCAGCACTTCAATCCTAGGTTCTTGAAGGTGGCAAGCCTTGGTTTCTATTCACACTTCGAAAAGATACCTGAAAGCAATCTGTCAGCGTTCTTTTAAGGTTAAGGAGGAAGCTTATGAAGGATTCGTTAAAGAAATTTATGGAAGAAAAAATGCTGCCATGGGGAATGAAAATTGGCGGTGAAAAGCATCTAGTTGCCATCCGTGATGGACTTGTCACCACGATGCCTTTGATTATTATCGGTTCCATTTTTGTTATTTTATCTAACGTTCCATGGGAAGGCTTTAACCTATTTGTTACTAGTATTTTTGGCGGGGAATGGCGCAGCAAATTAGACTTTGTCGTACAAGTGACCTTTGGTGTGATGGCGCTGTTCAATTCCTTTGCTATTGCGTATAGTTTAGCAACCACTTACCGCGTCAGCGGTTTATCTGCCGGTGTATTGGCAGCTTCGGTTTTTCTTTTAGTCACTCCGATTGAAGATGGCGGCATTCAAATGTCTTATCTTGGTAGCCGCGGGCTGATCGTAGCAATCATCACTAGTCTAATCACGGCGGAGATTTTCCGATTATTCGTACAAAAGAATATCGTGATTCGCATGCCAGAAAACGTTCCCCCGGCGGTCAGTCGCTCCTTTATTGCATTGATCCCCTCATTCTTTTGCCTCTCGCTTTTCTGGGTGATTCGTTTATTAGTGGAATCATTCGGCAACACGAATGTTCATGATCTGCTGTACAGCCTTGTGGGACAACCACTATCTATCATTGGCGGAGGCTTTGTAGGCGGTCTGTTTGCCATTATGTTTACGTCATTGTTTTGGTCAGTGGGTATCCACGGGTGGGACTTGGTCTTGAGCGTCTTGCAGCCGACATGGATTCAAATGATCGATGAGAATCGAATCGCTTTTCAAAACGGCGAAACGATTCCGTATATCATCAATTATACCTTTATGAATACCTTTGTCTGGATTGGCGGTAGTGGGGTGATTTTGGGCTTAGCGATCTTGCTATTAGTCAGAAGTAAAAGCAAGTATTTAAAAGAGTTGGGGAAACTCGGATTTCCATCAACGGTTTTCAATGTCAATGAACCCATCATGTTTGGATTGCCCGTTGTCATGAATCCATTGATTTTGTTCCCTTATATTCTGACGCCGGTCGTTTGCTATATCATCTCTTATACGACAGTTGCCATGGGGATCGTCCAACCTGCCGTCGTTTTGGTGCCCTGGTCGATGCCGCCAATCATCGGCGGTTATCTAGCCACAGGCGGACATATTTCGGGGGCAATCTTACAACTGGTGAATCTGACGGTTTCTATCGCCATCTATTATCCATTCTTCAAAATGCTGGATAATCGGACATTAGCCAGTGGACTAGGTTCAGAAAGTGAGGAGTAAATGGAGACAAAACGATTATTGAATTGCACGGCAGCTGATTTTAAATCATTTGATAAAGACCAGCTATTGGAAAGTATCCGAGGAAGTGCGGGGCGGACGATCGTAGCAGAAAATGATGTCCAAATCGATCCGATGTCTAGAGGAATCACCAATGCTGAATTCGTCGCTGCATTTGGGGCGGATTTGATTTTGCTGAACCTATTTGATTGCGAAAACGGCGCTATCAAAGGATTACCGACAACGGATGACCCCATTCGCTTTTTGCAATGCTTAACGGGGCGGCCTATTGGAGTCAATCTTGAGCCTGTCGTCGATTGTGCGGAGCAGATGGAACAGCTGACAACTATCGCTACTGGGCGTTTGGCAACAAAGAAAAACATGGCTCGTGCAGAAGCACTTGGATTTGATTTTATCTGTCTGACAGGAAATCCTTCCACTGGCGTTTCAAATAAAGAGATTACAGCGGCAATCAAACAAGCAAGAGCCATTTTCTCTGGGATCATTATTGCTGGAAAAATGCACGGAGCTGGTGTCAATGAACCCGTGTTAGATGAAGAAATTGCGTCTGCGTTCATTCAAGCTGGAGCCGATGTTATTCTTGTACCCATCGCGGGCACGATTCCTGGGCTGAGTGAACAACATATGAGTGATCTAGTGGCCTTTATCCACCAAAAAGAGAAGTTGGTCATGGGCACCATTGGCACTACACAGGAAGGTGCAGATACAGGTACGATCCGTGCCTTGGCATTGACTAGCAAACGTGCCGGCTGCGACCTTCATCATATCGGAGATGCAGGTTTTTCTGGGACCGCTGATCCCGAGAACATCTTGCAACTATCCATCGCCATCAGAGGCAAGCGCCATACCTATCACCGAATGGCCATCTCAGTGAATAGGTAGGTGGAACAAATGGGCACATGCCTATGAAAGGCAAGAAGTGTTAGAAGAATTTTTCGTAGACTAATGAAGTAAGACCGAAACAGAGAGGAAGTCTGCTGTTTCGGTTTTGTTTATGTATGTAACCTACATAGTAAGTCTTTGAAAAATGAAAGAAAGCAATTGGTTTTTTGTTTTCCTAAACGAAATCTATATTTAATAAACGAATTGGCGAGCAGTTGTTTTCTAAAGTACCTTTGATTAAAATAGGCACAGCAGCTATCATATACTAACTAAGCAAAGGAGTATGCCACATGCTAATAGGCAACAAAGTCACTTTAACCCCTGCGGAAATCAAAGATAAAGAAGCGGTCTATCAATGGTGTTTTCACTCTGAAACCACAAAGTATCATTCCGGACCACCTTCTTATCCTAATGCACCGATCGCCACTGAAGCAGAGTTTTTTGAGGACTATCAAGAGTATTACTTTACTGGTGCCCAGCCGCAAGATGGCAGAGGCTTTTTGATTCTACATGCAGGTGAACCTATTGGCTTTATTAGCTACTCCTCATTTCATCTAAAAGACGGCATAGCAGAACTGGATATCTGGTTGAATCGGGAAATTCATTGCGGCAAAGGATTTGGCACCGATGCGATCGTCACCCTCGGTGATCATTTACATGAAACATTCGGCATAAAAAAATTGATGATGCGACCATCGAGAAAAAATATTGCTGCAGTCAAATCTTACGAAAAGGCTGGTTTTACGCAATCTTCCCAAGACCTTGCTGACTATTTGTTGGAAGAGTATCTTGATTTATATGCCGAAGGGGATTATGGGGCAGAAGAAACGGTGACATTGATCAAAACGTTTCCGTCAACTGCATTGAGCTGATCTATAACAGTCGGCTTCAAACGGTTAAAGGTTATTTCATGAAAACAGTCCATTTCACTTTGCAAGCAAGGGGAAATGGAATGTTTTTTTACCTTTTAGCAATTTAAGGCCATTCAAAATACTCGTTCTTCGCTCTGTCTTATAACTTCGTACGCACTCTAAATTCCTTCCTATGCAATAGTTATCGAAAAATCGTATAAGCCCTCACCATTGATAAGCTAACATTGAGAACAAAACATAAAATAAACATAGTTTTTTTTCAAAATTCCGAGAAACAGCGAGTAGATTGCCATTGCTCATGAAATGACAGATGGATAGAATGGTCGGGTATCTTTGCACACAAAGTACAAAGATACCACCATTGTGAAGCGCTTTATTCTATGATACCCTGATAACAGATAGGAGGAGATAAGGATGTTGCGTTTCCAAATATGAAAAGGGTAGGCTGGTGTTGACGACAAGTTGTCCTTGTACGAAACATTCGGAGGAAGAGAAAATGAATACCCAATTAATTGATAAGAGATTAGAACAAAAGCAAAAAGAGTACGCTTTTTATGGCAATATTCGTGTGGTCAAAGCTGACAAGGTTTTGGTGGATCGCACTTTTGGCTATGCAAACGATGCAGACAAATTGCCAAATCGTGCCCATACCCGTTTTGGCATTGCCTCAGGTTGCAAGCTTTTTACGGCACTAGCCATTTGCCAATTAGTTGAAGCAGGCAAACTGAGCTTTGACACGACACTGCAGGAGTGTGTTCCCGATGTATTGCCAAACTTTGATCAAGCTGTGACTGTTCATCATTTGCTGACACATACCTCTGGTATCCCTGACTATTTTGATGAAGAAGTATCCGATGATTTTGAAGCACTTTGGCAAGACTTGCCGACCTACCGAGTGCGAACCCCCCGTGATTTTTTGCCGCTTTTTCAAAGAAAAGCCATGACTGATCCAGTGGGAAGCAAGGTCAAGTACAACAATGCAGGGTACATCCTCTTAGGAATGGTGGTGGAAGCAGTTAGCGACTTACACTTTACCGACTATATTGAAAAGAATATTTTTGAAAAAGCAGAAATGACAGATGCTGGTTACTTTGCCCAAGACACGCTGCCTCGCAATACGGCATTGGGATATATTGAAACGGAATCAGGACTTAAAACCAATATATTTTCCATCCCAGCCAAGGGCGGACCGGATGGCGGTGCTTATGTATCAGTTGAAGACTTAGAAAAATTCTGGCATGCATTGATGAGCGGGCAATTACTGAGTAAAACAATGACCGAGATATTTTTGACACCACAAGTCCATGAGGAAGATGAATTTTTTTATGGCTATGGCGGTTTAATGAAAGTGATAGAACAAAAAGTGGTGAAGTACATCCAGATGGGCTACGATCCCGGGGTCAACTACCATTCCGTCTACTACCCAGATCAGCAGTTGTTGATCGCGGTATGTTCAAACAAATCGGCACATGCCTATGAAATGCAAGAAGTGTTAGAAGAATTTTTCGTAGACTAATGAAGTAAGACCGAAACAGAGAGTGAGTTCTTTGTTTCGGTTTTTTTATAGTAAGTTTTAATGCGTGATCAAGAATTCGCAACAATTGTGATGAGTAGGAAAAAATTAGGAAATATATTTTCAAATTGGAATGATTATTCTTTGGTATGTCGGATCATAGAGTTGAAGGTTATGCTCTTTAAGACATATTTTGACGGCATGTATCTATTGTTGTATAATGTATATACAAATTCATTTGTATATACATTGGGAGGGTAGAAATTGAAAAAAACAAAAAAATATAAAGTCAGAAGATCTGGTAATAGTGATATTACAACGATACCTGCAGAAGTAAAGGAGTATATCGGTGTTCAGACCGGTGAATCAATCAGTTATGTTTTTGAACGGGATGGATCTGTAAAAATGATTAAAGCGGTTGAAGAAGTTTCTATTGATTCAATCGTAGATTCAGTCATGGATCAATACGACAAAGCTTTAAAAGACTTGGTTGACTTATGATTTTTTTGACGGCGGCAGATGTGATCAGAATCAATGCGAAAGTAATTGTACAGTATTCTAAAGGAGAAATGATTGGTGTAAAAGATGCAAGTGCGTTGGATATGGCAATAAATCAACCTTCACAAGCTGTGTTTGGCAAAGAATTATATCCGACAATTTTTGATAAGGCATCAATTTTAGCAATTAACTTAGTAAAAAGACACCCTTTCCATAATGGTAATAAACGGACCGCTTTAGTTTCTATGATTACTTTTTTGCAGCTTAATGGATATGTGACAAATTTTTCTCAAGATGAAGCGGTCCATTTTATTCTGACTATTACTACTAGTAAAAAAGAATTTAACGATTTAAAAGAAGAGGTGGCAAGCTACTTACAAGATTCTAATCGCGTAAGGCCTAACTTTTAAGTAAAGTGTGCAAAGAAATATTTCAATTAATTGATGGTTGTTTCGTAATCAAACGGAATTGTTCGCTTAAAGGTTAGTAGCTAATCATTACTTTTCGTTAAACACATCGACGCGAAAGCAGATCAAATCCTTATAAAAAGGGATTTGGTCTGTTTTCGTCTTTTCTATTCGCCACTTGCGCCACGCATTTTTTATTCAATAGTTATTCTTCTAACCCTCGGTTCATCTATCAATCGAAAAATCGCATAAGCCCTCTATCCTTGCTATTCCAACATTTAGAACAAAACATAAAATAAACATAGTTTTTTTTCAAAATTCCGAGAAACAGCGAGAATGTTTGTGCTATAATGGTCGCTCACTGAAAAAATTCAACAGAATCTGGGAGGGTATAGCATGCAGGAATACATTACGATCCACAACGCCAGGCAGAACAATTTGAAGGGCTTTGACTTGAAGATTCCCAAAAGAAAAATCACGATTTTCACGGGTGTCTCTGGTTCAGGCAAGTCATCGATCGTCTTTGACACGATCGCACAAGAAGCTGGGCGACAGCTGAATGAGAACTTTTCGAAATTTGTCCGCAACTTTTTGCCAAAATATAGCCAGCCCGATGCGGATGCCATCGACAATCTTTCGATGGCGGTAGTAGTTGATCAAAGCCGTTTAGGCGGCAATTCCCGCTCCACATTAGGGACGATCACGGATATCAATCCCTTGATCCGCTTGCTTTTTTCTCGTCTTGGTCAACCGTATTTAGGTCCTGCATGGAATTTCTCTTTCAATGATCCTCATGGGATGTGTCCCACTTGCGAAGGGATTGGGCGCATCGTCGGCTTAGATTTAGAAAAGGCACTGGATCTTGAAAAGTCCTTAAACGAAGGGGCGATCCTGCTTCCTGGCTATAAAGTCGGCTCTTGGCTGCTGAAGTCTTTCACCAATACGGGCTTTTTTGACAATGACAAGCCATTGAAAGAATATAGCGAAGAAGAAATGAACCGCTTTTTGTATGCCCAAGGAGAAAAAATCGATTCCTTGTATATGGAAGGGATGAGTTCCACCTATGAAGGCTTAGTCGCTCGTTTTAATCGCTCCAATATCAAAGGTGGCAATGAAAGCTCCGCTGCTACCCAGAAGAAAATCGCTTCTTTCATGAATGAGCAGAAGTGTCCTGACTGTCAGGGAAAACGATTCAATCCACAAGTACTCGCGTGCAAAATCGCGGGCTATTCGATTGCGGACTTTTTGGCGATGCAAGTGGATGAACTATTGACGGTTCTTCAAGAAATCTCGGAGGAGAGTGTCCAACCACTGCTTCAAAACATCCAAGCGAGAATCACTGATCTAATCAATATCGGGTTGGATTATGTTTCCTTAGACCGTGAAACGACGACCCTTTCTGGTGGGGAAAGTCAGCGGGTAAAAATGGTCAAACACTTGTCTTCTAGCTTGAACGATGTGATCTACATTTTTGATGAACCGAGTATTGGGCTACATCCAAGGGATGTCCATCGATTGAATGAATTGTTAGTCAAACTACGGGACAAAGGAAACACCGTCATCGTAGTGGAGCATGATCCAGATGTCATTAAAGCAGCTGACCATATTATCGATGTTGGTCCTAAAGCGGGGAAAAATGGCGGCTATATTACCTACGAAGGAACCTTTGAAGGATTGCTGCGCTCAGATACACTGACTGGCAAAGCTTTTGGACAGATGGTGGACTTTAAAGAAGCACCTCGCCAGAGTCATCAGGTTATCGAAACGAAAAAATCGACGCTGCATAACTTGAAAAATACAGCACTGCGGGTGCCATTAGGAGTATTTACAGTGGTGACCGGTGTTGCTGGTTCTGGAAAGAGCAGTTTAGTGAATGGGGT
Source organism: Candidatus Enterococcus avicola (assembly GCF_047470845.1). Lineage (NCBI taxonomy): Bacteria > Bacillati > Bacillota > Bacilli > Lactobacillales > Enterococcaceae > Enterococcus > Candidatus Enterococcus avicola. The sequence goes on from NZ_JBLGTY010000015.1 coordinate 16,429, forward strand.
TTTTGCTAAAGAATACCCCGAAGCCATTACGATCGATCAATCAGCGGTGGCGGGAAATATCCGCTCCAATCCAGCGACCTATTCTGGGATCATGAATGACATTCGGAAGTTATTTTCCCAAGAAAACAAGGTCTCAGCAGGTCTTTTTTCCTACAATTCCGAAGGCGCCTGTGAAACGTGTAAGGGCCACGGGACCATCAAGATGGAGCTGTCCTTTATGGATTCCGTTGAGGTTTTGTGTCAGGCCTGTGGCGGCAAACGGTTTAAAGAAGAAGTCTACCAGTATCGCTTGAAAGGCAAGTCGATCGATGAAGTCCTTGCCATGAGCATCACAGAAGCGGTGGAATTCTTTGAGGAAAAAGCGATTCAAAGAAAACTAAAACAGATTTTGGCTGTGGGACTAGGATACATGACCCTTGGACAGCCATTGAATACCTTGTCTGGTGGTGAATGCCAACGACTGAAGTTAGCAAAAGAATTAAGCAAAAAAGGCAATATCTACATTATGGATGAACCAACGACCGGATTGCACATGGCAGACATCAAGAGCATTTTGGCGATCATCGAACGGCTAGTAGAAAAAGGCAACACGGTGATCGTGATCGAACACAACCTTGAGGTCATGAAAGCAGCGGATTGGCTGATCGATGTCGGCATTGATGGCGGGATTCGCGGTGGCGAAGTGTTGTACGAAGGGATTCCAGAAAAACTGATCGAGTGCCAGTCCTCGATTACTGCCCAGTATTTATTTTAATGAGAAAACCAAAATAGCCGCAAGCAGCTCTTTCATCGAGCGCTGCTTGCGGCTTTTTTTCTTTTTCCTCCAGCAAAAAAGAATATGATAAGTCTAAAAAATTAATTTCTCCTCGTTATTTTTTTCATTTTTAGTAGGTTTTTTGATTAAAAATATATAAATTTGAGTATATAATTACCAAATAGTGTGCTATTTATGTAATAGTATAGAAAAGAATTTCTTGAAAAAAAGGAGTGGGATGAATGAGAGAGTTGCAATTGGCCTTCATCAGCAACCGTACGACTGCGCGCTTGTTTCGGCTGCTGAGTACGATTGAGCGAGACCGTGTGTTCACGATTGGCGACTTAGCAGAACGCAATCAGGTGACGCAACGAACGATTGCCAATGATATCAAATACATGAAAGAATATTTTGGGGACAGTATTGCCCTCGTTTCGGGCAATAGCGGGTTTGTTTTCGAAGAGAAAAAGCCAGCAGACTATCAAAAAAGAAAACAAAGCTTGTTAAAAAATGAATGCTTATTTGAAATTATCGGGAATATTTTCCATGGCAAACTATCTAAGGTGGATGAGCTGGCACATCATTATCATTTTTCAGAGAGTACGTTTCGGCGTCTACTCAATCAGCGAAACCCTATTTTAAAAAGCTATGGCTTGCAGTGGGCATCTAATCCCTTAACGATTGAAGGAAGTGAAGCCAACTTGCGTAAGTTTTTCAAAGATTTTTATTACGAAGGTGTGGAAACGATCTATACGTTGGTTCCAGATCAAGCCTTGCATGACTTGATCTTAGGTCAATTGGAGGACAAGTTCGGCTATTATGAAATCGGATCTGGGGCGACTCCCGCAGCGTTTTACTACACGTTTTATATTGCCATCAAGCGTGCGAGCCTCGGCTATCGTATCACTATGCCGAAAGAACTGGTTAGACAGGCGTATAAAGGGAACAGTTTTTCCAAGCTATACGCACTGAAGGAAGGCATTGAGAAAATCTATCAGGTTCAGCTGCCCAAAGAAGAATTCGCTTGGATCTACTTAGTCACCTTGTGCAAGCGAACCTTGGATCAAGAAGAACGAGAGGAAAAGTTTTACCAACAATTTCATCAAGGCGAAGCCATCACAATTGTGACGGACTTGTTTCTTCAAAACCATGAGGTGCACCAAGCACAAGCCAAAACGGTTGCGACTTTTTTACGTTCTTTCTTTTTATCGAGAAAAATTAACCATGCGATTGCGCCGGTTTTGAACAAGGAAATGGATGATATCAAAGAGGTGATCATGCGTTCCAACAGTGAGAGTTACCAAAAGAACTTACAATTTCTTAAGGAGCAGAGCAAAAAACTCTCTTTGTCTACTGCCTACTTAGAAGACATCTGTGTCAGTTTAACGATTTATAGCGAGCTGATTTTCGATTATTATGCACCAGCAAAAACCATTTATTTTCTCTTAGAAGGGGATCATTTTGTGTGCCAGCATATCCAAACAAGAGCGATCCAGCGATTTGGCAGCAAGCATAAATTGACGTTTGTTCAACTGCAATATTTAACAAAACATACGCTTCATGCTGCCCATATCGATTTGATCGTGACCAATTACAATCGCTACCTCGTTGATTATAAAGTCAAAACAGATTACTTATTGTTGAAATCTCTCCCGGATGATCGCGATTGGGAACACCTCGAAAGGAAAATAAATCCCTATCAAAAACCGCTCTTTTAAACCAATTGCTGTGCTGTTCACGCGTTTAAATAGGTATGTTATTTATTCATCTATTTCAGGTGTTTATGAAAATAATGATTTTCCTTTGAGAAACGACCACGCTATTCTTAGTTTAGTAAGCAACACGCGTGTCATACTTACAAATAGTTTGTCCCAATAACCTTCGTTTTTGAGAATACAGAACTCGTATGTAGTTATTATTTTATGAAAACTTAATCTAACAACTTTCTCCAGACATTTGATTCATCAAAATGTCTTTTTTTGTCGTTCCCTCAAAAACGAAGAATATTGAGACAGCTTTGCGTGAAAAAGCAAGGAGCTATTCCCTAGTTTTCAGCTTTCTTAACGCAACAAAGACTTGAAGAAAGGAGGATATGATGAAATTACTTACATTGTTTTCTGCCGTATTACTACTGAGCAGCACGGGCGTCAACACGACGATGGCGTTCCAGCAAGTTGCTTATGCAGAAACAGAGTCACTTTCTGAAGGGACGCAACAATCTTCTGGGGAGGAAACCAATAATTCTGCTGATCAATCGGAAACGCAAGAGTCAACCGAGCAAAGCAGCGAGGAACAAACAACCTCATCGGAAGCCACCGATGATTCAACGACCGCTAGCCAAGAAGAAGCAGAGGAAAATGAAGCACTGTCCGAAGCAGAAACGCCAGATAGCTCAGAAGATGAAGCGGAGCCAGAAGCTGAGAACGAGCAAGTCGAAAGGTTTGATGCTGGAGCTTCAGCGGTCGCATTGACTGTAGCAAGTGAGGCGCAATTGCGGGCAATTTTACTTGGGGAATCCTTCACCGATGAAGAGGGCACGGAGTATCGTTACGAAGAAATCGCCAATGAGCAATCGCTAGTGCTTACTTTTGCCAGCAACTTGGCATTAACTGGGCCAATCAGTGGGATCCAACGGATGAACGTTACCTTTCGTAGTCAAGAAACACCTGTGATCGTTTCGCAGACGGCGGCAGAGAACCTGATGCAGTTTGCGGCACCTGTTCAACTGACTTGGCAAGGGGTGCAGCAACAAGGCATCCAGTCAGCGCAAGGGCTGGCTCAAACAACTGGGGCATCAACGATTACTTTTGAAGATACCCAACTGGAGCTGACCACTACCGCAGGACGCGTGGTGAATAATAACCAAGCACATCTTCATTTCAAAGGAACCAATGTGGTGACGACAGCGACGTCTTCCATTCCAACGTTATTCATGGCTGAAGGACTCTTTGTCGAAGGGCAATTGACGGTCAATCATCGCTCATCAAATGCCACACCAATCTTTGAAATGAATCAAGTAGCAGTCGCTAGCCAAGCTGAAATTTCTGTCACCCGAAGTACCAACAGCAATACTGGCACCGTCTTTCATATGACAGGTACCGCAGCAAGCCTTGATTTTGGTCAAGGAAGTATGACCACGATTCGCCAATCTGGCGCAATGGTTTCCCTGCCAAATGCCAATCAAGATAGTCGGTTGACGCTAGCAACCGGGGCAACACTAGATGTTGGCACGGGACAGGGGCTTTCTGGGGACTCTACCAGTACGTTAGGGGAGGTACGATTACAAGCAGGTAGTCAGTTAAAACTATCTGAGTACGGGACGGTCATCGAGACGCCCGCCATCAATGTCGGACACCGATTCATCGTTGAAAATAGTACCGCAGACCAACCTACCATTATTGAAGGAACGCGGACGGGCACAACGGCCGGAGCTTTTATCCAGCTCCAAAGTGCAAATTCCTCCATCGATTTTGGGGAGAATACACAAACGCGAATATCGCAGCATGGACCGATGTTTACGGGTGTGGCTAGTACCACGATAGTGATTCAAGACCACGTGAAAATGAACAATCAGCATAGCAACGGGTTTAATGGCAACGTAGCAGTCAACAGTATTGTGATTGGTGATCAGGTGGATATAACCATCAGTGAACCTAGTAATGCCACTGTTGGTCAAGCGTATCGAACCTTTTTCGCAACGTCTTCGGTTCAAATCGGAAGTCATACAACAATTGACGTACCGAGAACGCGAACGACCTCTTCAGCAAGTACATCGAATGTCGTCATCGGTTTAGCATCGAGCAACGGAAAAATCACCATTGGTGACTATTCAGAAATAGCTGTGAATCAGCGTGGGGCGTTCGTCAACGCAAGCTTGGCTCAGGTAACTCTAGGAAAATACTCAAAACTAACGGGCGTATTAGGGAATGGCTTTACCGCTGGAACGCTGGTCGATCAATTCGAGCTGCTTGAAGGGGCTGAAATCAATGTTGCTGAGCATTCAACGAGTGCAGCAGCCAATGCTTTTTCCGTGCAACGGCGTTTCTTCCTAGGAGAAAAAGCAGCAATCAATTATTCTCGCACATCATCAGCAGCAAACCCTCTCATTGCCTTAGGATCAACGACCACAGCTTCCCAATTTTTGTCAGAAGCAAATGCAACCATCACCCTCAATCAAGTAGGACCATTGGTGACTGGTCGCAGCACAACAGATATCTATATTGGTGAAGCAAATACGATCAGCCTACAAACCGCACAAGGCTTTACCGGTGGTACCTCATCTGCTGCTTCTTCAACCATTCGCCGGTTGCATGTGGGCGATCACTCTGAAATCACCGTTTCTGGACGAAACAATGCAAATGTCGATTTTTTCCGGTTTAGAGAAGAAATCAAACTAGGACGTGAAGCGGAAGTAACGGTCAATCATACTACGCGACAAGCTGCACGAGCCGTTTTTCGTTTAACCTTGGCGAATTCGAAATTTACGATGGAAGAAGCAAGTAAAGTTGAAGTTGATACTGGTGGTCGATTTATTCAAGGTGTTAGTACGAGTGACTTAGTATTTGGAGAAAATTCATATACTAGAATAAATGCAGCTAGGGGAATGACAGGAAACACCTCTGTTCGCTCTGTTATTCTTGCGCAAAAAGCTGAAGTTCATATGACAGAGCCAACGACTAGTAATATTCAAAATTCAGCAGTCGGACATAATTACGCACGAATAAGAGTAGCTCAACGGGTTGAGTTACTTGATAACGCTAAAATGACTTCTAAAAGGGATCGCACAACATATGATTCACGCTTTATCCAACTTGGAAATGCGAATTCCTTTGTCCGAATAGGAAAAGGTGCGCAAATGGATGTCAACCAATCGGGAGGAATATTTAGGGTAACCACGACATCGAATTTAATTCTTGAAGACGAAGCAGTATTTAATGGGGTTGCCAGAGGATTGAATACGCAAGGCGGTGGGAACGGCTCAAGCAATCATTCAAATTCTTTCGCAAACATTACAGTCGGTAAACGAGCGGAATTTTTCCTTACAGATAATCGGAATGGGATGGGGACAACAGCAGAGTTTACCAATCGTCCGCTTGTTAATGTACGAAATACCTTTATTGCCGATGAGGACTCAACCGTTACGTTAGAAACCATTAGAAATAAATTACAAGTTCTTTACTTCAGAACGGCAAATGCACAATTAAATGTAAAAAATGTTGAGCTATTTGAAATTAGTCATCCTACGACAAGAACAGGTCAAGCAAATGCACAATTACAGCGATTGATACGTTCGGAACAATATACAGTTGCAAATGGTCTTAAAATCAATGTAAATAACCAAAAATTCTCAGTATGGGAGAATGCTGCTTTGGAAACGCCAACCGAAGAGTTTATCAATATTTATGGAACGATGCGTATTAATCGTAACGGGGGAAATCCCTTTCCCTATGGGGGGACCGGTAGTGCAGAAGCTCGTTCAAGATTACTGAGTGGCGAACAATTCGATGGTTCCTTAGAAAGTCTTGAAACACAAACAGATATTTATCAAGTGATTGCCAAAAATAATTACAATAAAATTCGTTTTTCAGAACCAGAAGGTCTGGTTGCCCGAATCGACGCATTGAGTGATCAGTCGACTGAAATCACTGGTTCCATGTATGAGGATACCGATATCACAGTGATCTCCTATACCAATACTGACGGAGAACTCGTTGAATTAGACAAAAACTCTGAACGAATCGAATGGGGCGACTATCGGGATGAAAATCAGCTGTATCGCTATTTCCGCATTCCCTTAAGAGAAAATGAGCGATTGGAAACCGAGACAGAAGTGTCGATTTTCTTATCGAAACCTTCGATTGAGACCTATGTCGATGTGACCGCTCGTCAAACCGTGATTAAAGGTGTGAATTTTGAAGCATACAATATCACCTTAGATCGCTATAAAATTAATGAATTAAGCATGCAAGAAGAATTAGATGCTTTGATCCTTCAAGAAAGCCGAGCACAAGCCGCAAACGTCTTGACGGAAGCGGATATGACGGATGACTTTCGCATCGTAGAAACGGATCTTACACGAGAAGTCGACGAAGATGGTAGCTACTTTGCTGTTCTTGAGGTGGGGAATAAAGCCTACCAGCTGACAGTCGGTATCGATGTGACATCGAAACTGGAGCATATGCGGGTGACGATCCCAACCAAAATGGTCTTCGAATCCTTGTACAACACAGCGGAATCGAATCGTAATTTTGAAAGCCAAACGTATGAGATCCGCAATCAATCGCCACTTGCCGTGGATACCTACGTCAATCAACTGGCGATCGATGATAGTGCCAGTATTGTCTTATTAGAAGCGGGAGAAGATCCTCTCGACTATGCCGAAAGTGAAAGCGAAGAAGAAGACCCAACCCTGACCTATGACGATATTTCAACCCCGCTGTTGCGATTGAATCTAAAAACGGAAGAAACACAGATCCAACTCTATGAAGCGATGGAGGAACAACACTTGGTTCGCCTAGAAGAAAGAAGCCGCGTGCCGATTTCCTTAACGGGGGACTTCTATGGAGACTATCCCCAATGGATCGTTGATACAGAAGCCGATCAAGGTGGGTATTATGAAGACTTGCTCGTACCGAAGTATCGCATCGTCTTACGCTTTGTCCCACGAGATTAAAGAAAAAAGATCGTACCAAACGTGAAGGAGGTGAATCCATTGGAGCAAACGAATCAAACCGAAACGAAGGATCGACGGAAATGGATCTTGTGGTTGTTGCTATTGCTAGTACTTATCGGTGGGATCGGGTACTACTTTTACCAATCAAAAACAGCAGTCCCTTTGATCAGTGCCGACCTGTTGTCAGAATCTGGCGATGCCACCGATCAGCGGGTTTCTGAACGAGCGCAGGAGATTGCGGATGCGAATTATTTCACGCTGCAAATCAATCCAGAAGCCATTTTTGAAGATGGTCAAAGCACAGGATCCATCGAGATCGTCAATCCAGGCACCAATGTGTACCCAATCGCCGTGGATATCTCTTTACTGTCGAGCGGGGAAGTCATCTATTCTTCCGGTGCGATCTATCCAAACCAATTTGTTGAAAATGTCGCCTTGGCGACACCGTTGGCAAAAGGGGAATATCCCGCCAAAGCCACCATCAATATTTACGACCCTGAAAGCAAAGAAAAACAAGGGGTCACTGAAGCTGAATTAACGATTATCGTTAAGAATTAAAAAAAGGAAAAGTGAGGAAATAAAAATGAAAAAATTTGTAGCAGCCATTCTAAGTACAGCAACAATCGCAGGAGTAATCGCAAGCGGCACCACCGCTTTTGCGACACAAACCATTGACGGACGTGAAGGCGATACGTCAGGAGATGTCCAAGTAAACGGGATCATCGGATCATTCGATAACACAACCCCTGGACCAAATCCCGACGATTTGAACCAATGGATCAATGTGACGATTCCAACGACTGCTTTGTTCTATACAACAGAAGAGTCAAGCCACAAAGAGATCGTTTCACCTAGCTACACTGTGACAAATAACTCAGCAGTTGGTGTGATCGCTTCTGTTGCGGGTGTCGATACACCATTGAATATGGATGAAGTAGACTTGTTAAACGTAAACAGTATTGAGTTGTTTGAAAACGGCACACCAACCGTAGCAGAAACAGAATTATTTACCCTTGAAGGCAACCAAGGTACGAATGTAGGAACATTTGCGTTCACTGGTGAAGCAACACCGACCGATGCATCAGAAGAATCAAATCCAAGTTTCAAATTGGTCTTGAGCTTTGCGCCGGATGTAGAGGAAGACTAAGAATTGAAATCCCAGTAAAGAAGGGATCTATCGTATGAAAAAACGAAAACGAATCGTTCTTTTCGTCGCTGTGTTACTGACTCTGACTGTCTGGGATCTATCGGAAACCAGCGTCGCAGAGGCGACGACAGGGCAAGTCTCTGTGACCGGTCGAATCGGTGAAACGGTGACGCAAGAGGAAGAAGCAGACGATGACAATAAGAAAACGATCGTAGCAGATGGTTCTCAAATCGGACAAGGAAAATTACCACAAACAGGTTCATCAAACACAAGCAGTTTGATCATTCTTGGGTATACACTCCTAGTACTGTTTGTCGTCGCAGTAACAAGAAAAAAGAAACACGGTGAAAGCGTCGCTCCTTAACTATAGGCATCGCTAGAAGCGTAAAGGAGAAACTGTGGGGAAAACTTGCAGTTTCTCTTTTTTTGATGAAAGATTTAACAAAAAATCGACCAAAAGAAGAAACAGTACTTAGTGATACCACAAACGCTGCATAAGTGAGGTCAGTGATAGTTTTGAAAGAAGGATACAGAAGATGAAAATCAAGAAAGAAGCGTTTGAAAGAACCATCCTAAATAGTGAATACATCGGGTACTATACCCATCTGCTGAGTGCAGATACTTGCCCGTATCACCAAGGGAAACAACTCGATACCATGCGTTACTTACTAGAAAACGATCGTATAGAAGAAATAAAAGCCAGTGCTCGCTATTTATTTCCATTACGTAAATATAAATTACCCAGCAACCTGCAAAAAGAGTATCAATTATTGGAAGAATGTGTCTCCTTTATCTCAAGCTTAAACACCCATCTGCTGATTCCTCAAGCAGCCATTGAGCAAAGTCTGTCAATCAAGGCAGAAAATGGAGCAAAAGATCAAAAAGAGCATTACAAGCAGCTGGTCAGAGGATTGCTGGATATTCTGCATTGACACCTGTACCTGGGTGCTTTTTCAGCAGCTAGAAAGAATAGTGAATGAATAACTAGAAAAAAAAGCTGAGCTTTAGGAAGAAAATAACGGGACTTGTTCCCCTCAAAGAAAGGAGTAAAAAAGCATGACGGTATTTACTTCAAAAACAGAATACCTTGATGGATTTCAAAAGAAATTTGCGGAGTCACACCGCGTCAATGGCGCTTTAGCGGCGTATGTTGAAAAGCAATTGGCCCTCCTTGATGAATTGGTAGCAGCCATTTCACCAGAAACATTTTGGGCGATCACCCCAGATATTTTGGGCATCGACGCCAAACTGGTCTTAGTCACAGAAATGATGCGATTCGACGATTTTTCCGACAATGAGATCATTCGAATCGTTGAAAATGATTACCGCTTTTATCTAAAAGAACTGTGTGGTTACAATCTAGGAACAAAAGCGAAACATTCTCTGGTTTTCAATGTGAGATAAACAGTAAAATGAGTGAACTTTAGGGAATAGAGGCCTCAAAGGGCTTTTCAAACAATCCTGCAAAATCAAAAAGCAATCGTATAAGCCATTTCATTTAAGTAATCATTGACTCTACCCCTAGGGGTGGGGTTATTCTTGTTTTAGGAGGGAAATAGAATGAGAATAAGTGAAGTGGCAAAACGGGCAGAGCTGACAAAAAAAGCTGTTTTATATTATTGTGAGCAAGGTTTACTTTTCCCAAAAATTCTAGAAAACGGCTACCGTTCCTTCTCTGAAGCAGATGTTATACGGTTGCAGACGATTGGCTTATATCGAAAACTAGGGTTGAGTGTTGTGGAAATCAAAGCATATTGCGCGCATCCAGAGTATTTGAAACAAATCATTCAGGAAAGAAAACAAGCAGCCCGAAAATTAGAAGAAACGATCCAGCTCTTGGACGCGCTCGCTGATGGAAGACCAATAGAGGAACTGGCAGAAGAAATCGGATCCCTAGACAAGAAAAAGACGATCATGACAAAGCTATTCGAATTGTTTCCTAGTAACTACGGGCGTTTGATTGGATTTCACTTTTCTTGCTATTTAGACGAACCAATTGAAACAAAGGAGCAGCAGCAAGCTTTTCAAGAAATCGTGGAATTTTTGGATACTACAGATCCGTTCGTTTTATCAGAAGAATTGACGCTTTTTTTGGAAGAACACACGCCTTCGTTTACGAAAGAACAAGTAGAGGAAATGCGCGTGTTTAAAGAACAAAGTCTTAGTAATTACAGTGATTTTGTCAAAAACAATAAAGAGACAATCCAAGCATACCATGCTTTTAAAGCAAGTCCTGCATATCTCGATTCACCATTAAAACAGATCGAAGAGCAGATGAAGCATTTTTACCAATCAAGTGGTTATTATGAAAAATTTATTCCTGCTATGAGGCGAGTAAGTCCTTCTTATGAAGCCTATTACCAAAAGTTGTTAGCAGCAGATGAGATGGAACAAAAACATCTAAAATGAAAAGAAAGCGAAACACCACTGGAACGTATCCTGTAGAGTGTTTCGCTTTCTTTGATTTCTGTTTGTGGGATGGATTGGATAAAGCAATGTTCCTATCGTTTCTTCCCCTGTTTGGATAAAATCTCTGTTGGAATGATTGAATTGAGTTCAGGAAAATCACCGTTAAAGCGATGCCGAATCAGCAAAAATTCTGCAAATAAAATTATTTGTGTTATATTTGAAGGGCATCTGTTCGTTTTTTTAATAATCGTTTATTTTTGATCGCGTATAGTGAGAAAAATAAACGATGCGAGGACTATTTTTTTCGCTTTAATTGATCAGCTGGGGCAGGTTTGTCCAAATAAAACCCTTGTTGAAGAAAAATCTCTTCTTCAAGCAGGTACTCATGGATATCCGAGGTTTCGACCCCTTCGACAATAAATTGGATTTTACGATTGCTGGCGATATTTCGCCAGAAGTCGATCAAAAAGAAAATCTCTTTTTGGGACAGGACTCGCAACGAGATAGGCGAAAACTTGATCACATCGATTTTATCCAGCATCGGTGCAATATTTGTCAGTGAATGAATGCCTGTCCCTACATCATCCAATGCGACAGAGAAGCGCATCTTTTTTATTTGGTTGATTTTGTTCATAAGAAAGGACTTGGGATCACAAGCGATAGAAGGTTCTGTATCGTCTTCGGTGATCTCAATCAAAATACGGTCATGGTAGGGAGCTAAATCAGCTAACATCAAAAAGGTTTCTGGGTAGCTGAGTTGTTGCGGGTGGATATTGAGACTGATTTTTGTTTCTTCGTTCGGATGAAGCAAGCTGAAAATTTCATTTCGATACCACTGCAGTAAACGAGTATGTAATTTTTTGTATTTGATCACTTGCTGGAAGAAGGAAAGGGGAAACCTATTTCTTTCGGTACTTCTCAATAATAATTCGTAGCCAATCACTTTCTGACTATCTGCTTTCATTTGAAAGATAGGCTGGGCATCAAAATATAATTGGGGAAATATCGATAAGAGTTCTTGTTCTATTTTCTCAGACATTGGTTTCTGCTCCTTTCTGGGGTCGCTTTATTTTTGGTTTCATGAAGTGCAGGAAAAAAGCTTATTTCGTGCGCTGCATCGTTAAAGAATCGAGCCTTTCAAAATCATGGGCGAACGATTTTAAAGAAAAATCTATGAAAGAAAGAAGGAGTAGTGTGTTTGTCCATCTGATTTATGCTGCGATCTATTCTGTGTTAGTCGTGAGCTTGCTCATTTCGTATGATTTGTTTATCAAGAACTTCAAAGAATTGAATTTACGCCTGTCGTTTAAAATTCTTATTGGTATTGTTTTGTTTATTTCGCAAGTCTACTTTATTATATCATTTTCTTTGAACAGTATCGGTTATGTTGCGTATGAATATACGATTCCAATCTTTATTTATTATTTTGGCATTCTCAAAGAAAAAATCTATCTGGTTGGGTTAGTACCCGTCATTTTGCTGACCTTTTTTGCATTGATCAATAAATTTGAATGGGAAGCCATGCTCTTTATTATCGGATTAAATTATATCATTTTAATCGTTACGGGCTTATTAAAGAAAAGATTTTATGGACAACCAAATCACACAGCATTTTACCTATTTTCGATTTTCGTTACGGTTGTCTCGCCGATGCTCAACGCCTTGCTTTTTTATCGCCGCGAAATTAGCGTTTGGGATGTAGTGTCTTTAGGCATTGGATCTGTGGGGATCGTTTCTTTATGGAAGTATTATTTGCAGAATCAAAAAAATTTCCTGGAAAAAATTAACACAAAAATCATTGAACGCAATTATGATGAGTTGACCAAGGTGAAAAATTTCCGCAGTCTGAACGAGGATATTTCAAAGCTGGCGCTACTTGAGAAGGACCAGCTCGTCGTGGTGATGATGGATTTAGATCATTTTAAGCGCATCAATGATCACCATGGACATCAAATCGGCAATCAAGCCCTATCCTTCTTTTCGGAAAAGCTGATGACGTTTCTCTACCAGAAAAGTCCTTCCCATTTAGTCGAAGTCTATCGATATGGCGGCGAAGAATTTTTAGTCCTATTTAAAGAGAATACTTCTGATGCTGTGAAAAAAATTATTGAAGAATTCCATTTGTTTTTAAGCAATGAACAGTTGAAATTAGAAACCGCCCAACTGACCCTTTACTTTTCGGCAGGGATTTCAGAAGCAGCCTCTGCGTTAGACATTTCAGAAACCTTTTACCAAGCAGATCAAGCATTGTACGAAGCCAAAAGAAAAGGCAGAAACCGCACGATTATTTTTTCTTGAGACGTTTGCTTTTCTAAAGAAGGTTTCGCAGTCTTTTCTCAAGTAGATCAGGTGTTGTAAAAAACCAAAAGGAAAGACAAGGTCGTATGATTTTTTTAGACGAATGCTTTTCAGAAGAAATTTTAATAAAGAGACAAGGTTCGCAGGCTTCTTTGTCCAGCGTCGTAGCTTTTTCAAAAGGAAGAGAGGAAGCAATCTGGTAAGTATAACGGTTTACCGATTATCTTGAGAGGTTAATTGAAGGGAAAAAACAAGTAGAGTGCTTTTTAAGAAGTGGGAAGAAACCACTTCTTTTTTTGCACCAAGCATTGGGCAGTCGCGCTTGGCAGCATCGACTTGGTTTTCTGGCGTGTTTACAGTCTTTAAAAGCAATGGTATATTTATTTGATAAGTAAATAAAATTATTTTGTACCTGTGCGTAACGATTACTGACTAAGGAGACTTCCCCATGAAACCAATTCGGCGAATACTGTACCAAAGTGTTTTGTACGTAGCTATTCCTTTGATCGTGAGTCTACTGATTGGCTACCTAGCCAAATGCTCACTCCTGATTCCTGCCTCCATTATTTATGGCGTTCTTTTAGTGTTTATGATCCCTTCCGACAGCTTTTTATCAAGCAGCGTGGACTACCAAACGAAAAGCATGAATCCAAGTTTTCGTCCTCCGCCATTAAAGAGAAGGTTTGAAAGTGCGCCAGAGATGATCAATTTCCTCTTCGTTTTAACTGCACTGGTTTTGTGTTTGTTGCTCTTATTGGTTGGGTGAAGGGAATTCATAGAAATCATGTACTAAGAAGAATGACAAAAAGAAGAGGAGAACAGCGATGAAATTACTCAAACAAATCAATTTGATGGATGATAAAAAAACAATAAAGAGATTGAATCTCGCGGCGATTCCTAGTTTTATTTTTTTCTATGTGTTCTTTACACTCTTTGTCTTAGGTGGTCATGGGTCAAATGCTGAAACTTCGCTTATTTTCGATCTTTTGATCTTAATGGTTGCATATTTTATTCTCATCATTATTCATGAATTGATCCATGGTGCCTTCTTCAAGCTTTTTGACCCTGAAGGGAAGGTAAAGTTTGGGTTCAAAAATGGCGTAGCATATGCCACGAGTCCCCATTCCTTTTATTCAAAAGGGAAATTTGCCATCATTTTATTGGCGCCATTCCTTGGCATTTCTGTGGGTCTCTTTCTATTTTATTTATTTGGCTGGTTGACGGCATCTCTTTTTACCTTGATTGCTGCCGCACATGCCGCTTCTTGTGTGGGAGACTTTTACTTTCTTTTTCTGATTGTTAAAGCACCAGCGAACAGTTGTGTAGAAGATACTGAAGTGGGGCTGAATATTTATCAAGGAGAGTAGTTTATTTTTCAATTGATCTTGTCAAAATCAAAGAGCAAGAAAATGTATGCTAGAAAATCTCTTACAAAAAAACAAACACCTCAAAAGTGTTTGTTTTTTTTATAGGACTGTTTATAAAAAACGTATATAGCAAGAAGACTGTTCGGCCGACAAAAAGACAACTTGTTTTAAACGACCGTTTTCTTATTAGCGCTTTACCGATACAACGGTAAGCTGCCAGCGACTTTATTGATACTCTTTTTCTTGCCTTTTAAACAAAGACCAAAATAAGCCAGTGTTTCTGTGGGAATCGTCTCAAGCGTCTGGCGGTATTGCTCATAAGAATTGGTGGTCTGAGCAACGTCGGAAAAATCAATGATGGTTACTTCTGGATCTGCTTGTTGACTGATCGATTCACGAATGGTCTGCAACTGTTCCTTGTTCGTTTTTAAGATAGGAATGGGGAAGTTGACAATGCCAAGGTGTTTTCTGCCTGTGGAATCGTAAATATCCTCTCCGATTCCTTCGGGAAACAATTTGCCTAAGGTTGCGCCTAAAATTGCTGCAGTATTTGCAACTAAGCCAATCGGTAATTGTTCATCGATAATCATGACACATTTTTCTTGGTTATTCATACGTTCTCACTCCATCTTCTTGGTAAATTGTTTGGTAAGCTTTCGGGGTGACCCCAATCAAGCTTTTAAAGATACGGGTAAAATGACTTTGGTCACTAAAACCTGTCAGAAAAGCGACTTCTGCAATTGCTTCTTGTGATTCTAGTCTTTTCTTGGCAGCACTGATGTGCACCGTACTTAAATATTGAAACGGCGACAGCCCATACGCTTTGGTAAACTGCCGAATCAAGACGTACTGATTCATTCCAAGAACGTCACTTAATTCACTCAAGGACAATTTTTCGGCATAATGTTGATCGATATAGGCTTTTGCCGTTGCGGCTTTATTTGACACCGGGTCCGTTTGTTCGTGGGTGAAATTCGCATACTGAACAAGCAGGTCGTGAAGCAGACAAGTAAAGCGTTCTTGCTTTTCAAACTCATCACCGCGATCCGACAGCAGCAGCTGATGAACTGCATGAAATTCCTCTTTTTCTTTCACTTGGCGAATGACCGGTTCAGGAAAGTGGGGCGTCAATTGAGTGTTAAAAATTTTTTGTACTTGTACCGCCATGTTCTCCGGGGTTAAGTGGATATTACGGTAAACCAGCTTTTCCTCCGTGAGTTGCTGGCAGCGGTGGGCAGCCTTTGGCGGAATCAAAATCAAGTCGCCTGCTTCAACGATATAGCAGGTATTTTGACAGGTGAATTGACGCGTCCCAGCTTCCATCAAGCCAATCACATAATATTCGTGCCAATGGTTAGGAAACTCCTGCTGGATGCCGTTAAATAATAAAGCTTCTACACCAAGGGTGCTATCTTGAATGATTTTTCGTTCATTTCTCATCTGCATTCTCCTTTTTGTTACTATAACAAAAGTGGTTTTTGGTGAATAGAATGATATTGACTTTTGACTTTTTTTCTTGATGGAAGACACTTGGTTGGGACTGAGAAAAGGGGCTGGAGAAGGTCGGAAAAGAGTGGATCAGGCTTGAAGAGAGAACAGCGGGTTATTTTGACGAATTTATGGAATGAATCACAGCAGATGGACCATGCGCCGTGAAAAAATAATGATAAATCCTTGGCATTTGAAAGTTTTATTGATGGAAGTATGGGACCATTTGACTGCAGTAAAGTTTGTGACGGTGGCTATCTTTGAAAGGTGGTGGTGCTTATGAATGTAAGTACTAACTCTTCAGAAAGGAGAAGCCTTTTTGTCCACAGCGGAAGCAATCGGGCTAATGATCAGTTTTGGTACATTTACCGCCATGCTGATCTTTGGTATCCTAGCCGCAGTGAAAAATGACAAAAAAAAATAACCGTCGACTTTAACAGGGAAACGGTTATCTTTTAAGTTAAAAAACCTGTCGCCGTCTTAAATGGCGCTGTAGAGGGGTTGTGGCAACAACTCCTCTTTACATAGTTAGTATAGCAAGAAGAGAGTGATTTTTCAACTTTAACAAGGATATTTTCAAACAAAATCGATAAGCGACATAGGCAAAACCTTATTCTCAATTGGAATAAGGTGTTCGATATAGTCATTTTTGAAAAGTGTTCGAACATCTAAAAACGAATGCAATGTTTAAAGAAAAGGGAAGCATTATTATCGAAACTAGCGGCTAATAAGTTCCAGATAAATTCTGGTACATTTATTGCCGTGCTGCTCTTTCGTATCCTAGCCACAGTGAAAAATAACAAAAAAATAACCGTCGACTTTAGCAAGGAAACGGTTATTTTTTTACTAATAAAACCCTGTCGCCTTCTTCAAAGGTGCGAAAGAGGAGTTGTGTCCACAACTCCTTTTTATATGGAGCGTGTAACAAATTTACAGGATCTGTTCAACGGGGGGATGGCATAGCGGATCATCATAAGAGAATAACGCTTCTAGATAGGTTGTCAAACAAGATGCAAAATTTTCTCATTTAAGCATTTAAAATAAAGTATGTGAAGCTCGTTATTCAGACTATTCTTGGTAAAGGGAGGTGCAACTTTTTTACAACCACGATTTTGCTCTTAGGAAAGTTATCCGTTATCGTGAGATTATCAGAAAAGCAGAAGTGGAAGCATGTATACTTTTGAAAACGCATGCATTTTCTGTGTTGTGTAGAAAAAAATGGTCAGAATTGAATATTTACTGAGTTTTTACCGAATAGAAGCCATGATACTATTGACTTACAGAAGCGAAGATCTTCTAAAAAAATGGTTCGAACTATAATTATCTTCTGTATTCTTTTGGCGTTAGTCCAGACATCCTTTTGAATTGACGGCTAAAGTGAGTGGCATTTTCATAACCGACAAGATAGGCGACATGCTGAATGGTCAAATCAGGTTGACGTAACAAATATTTTGAATGATTAAAACGTAATTCATTGAGAAATTGGCTTGGCGTTTTATCATATACTTTTTTGAAAACGTTTGTTGCATAGCTGTTGCTAATATTTAGCTGTTGAGCAATCATTTTGATTGATAAAATATTTGGCTCGAATTCAAATGGATTCAATGTGTATTGTGTAAAATTTGCCTCGATCAAATCAGCGATTTTTTTTGCTAAGACTAGTGCAGTTTTATCTTGAATGACTGTATCATCTTCAGGTGGTGTAAACGTCAAAAGTTTTTGGACTAACTGAAACAATAAAATTTCAATGGATAATTTATCCTCCGTAGAAAATGTTTTAAATTGGCTATAGGCTAAAAATTCTTGCATGATTGCTGAGATTGCTCCATGTTGGTTTGCATGAGCATCAATAAAAGTGGGGACATGTTGAATTAAACGCTGCTGCAAGTTTAGGTCATTGATATCGAAATGTATGACAAAAACGGTCATTCCTTCTTTAGAAACACAACGATTGGAATGCCGATAACTTGGAGGAATAAAAATAAGTTCGTTGGCATGGACGAAGTATTTTTTTCCATCCACTGTACTTTCTTGACAGCCATCAAGAACAAAAAGAAGTTCAAATGCTGTATGAGATTCGTCTGGAATAGACCAACCAAAATCAAATGTTGTTTTTCGGGCACCAAAAATGAGAATAGTATTGGTGATCCTTGGCAATCGATTTATTGTCAACACTCCTTATGGGAACCAATTATTGCTTCATTATATAGAGATTTTTTTGAAAAAGCGAGGGTATATTGTGAAATTTTTTGAAGGAAACTGGGGAATCAAAGAAAAAATGAAAGCGGATTTTCCTGTTGAAGTTTTTGACTGGACGTTTGATCATGACCAGCTTATGATTTATTGTCCGTTTCGCCACATCGTTGATAAAGGAAAAACGTTGAATACGGGAATGATGACAATTGAGTTTTGTGCTTATCAAGACGAGATTATCGGAATCAGAATGTTTCACCATCAATCGGGAATTGAACAAAGAAAGAAATTTCCGTTAGTTCAAAATCATGCGACTCTGGATTTCGAGGAAACAGATTCAATGTTGATTTTGAGAAACCAACGGACAAAGATTGAAATCATTAAAGAAGATCTTACAATAAAATATTATTATGATGGAAATTTGAAAACAGAAAGCCGCAGTAAGAGTAAACTTTACGTGGAGGAGACGACGAGTCAAAAATCATATGTAGCAGAACAGTTGAGTATCGGGATCGACGAGAAAATTTATGGCTTCGGTGAGCAGTTTACAGAATTTGTTAAAAACGGACAATCGATAAAAATATGGAATGAAGATGGCGGTACAGGAACCGAACAGGCCTATAAAAACATTCCTTTCTATGTGACAAGTAAGCAATATGGCGTATTTGTGAATCACCCAGAAAATGTTGAATTTGAAGTCGGCAGTGAAAAAGCCGCAAATGTTCAATTTTCAGTAGAAGGAGAAGTACTAGAGTATTACTTTGTTCCGGGGACACAAATTAAAGATGTACTGAGAAAATATACACAATTAGTTGGAGGAGGCGTCTTGCCGCCGGCATGGACATTTGGCTTGTGGCTAAGTACTTCTTTTCTGACTAAGTATGATGAAACGACGGTTTTAACATTTATTGATAAAATGATTGAACAAGATCTGCCATTTGATGTCTTTCATTTTGATTGTATGTGGATGAAACCTTTTGAATGGTGTAATTTTACTTGGGATAAACAAATGTTTCCAGATCCAGCTGTATTGATTCAAAAGATTAAGCAGCGCAACCTAAAAGTTTGTTTATGGATTAATCCTTACATTGCACAAAAATCACCTTTATTTGTCGAAGGGGATCAAAAGGGATTCTTATTAAAGAATTTGCAAGGGAATACTTGGCAGTGTGATAAGTGGCAAGCAGGACAAGGGATTGTTGATTTTACGAATCCTGCAGCAAAAGATTGGTATCAAAGTTATTTGCGGACACTCATTCGGATGGGGATTGATTCATTTAAAACAGATTTCGGAGAGCGGATACCGACAGATGTTCGTTATTTTGATGGCTCATCGCCAAAGGCAATGCACAATTATTACACGTATTTGTACAACGAGGCAGTGTTTGAAGTGCTGCAAGAAGAAGTAGGAGAAAGTGAAGCAGTGGTTTTTGCTCGTTCGGCAACAAGTGGCTGTCAAAAGTTTCCAGTACATTGGGGCGGGGATTGTACTCCAGATTATTATTCAATGCACGATAGCTTACGAGCAGGACTTTCTTTTGGACTGAGCGGTTTTCAATTTTGGAGTCATGACATCGGTGGGTTTGAATCTGGATGTGATCCGGATATCTATAAGCGATGGACACAGTTTGGTCTATTATCTTCTCATTCGAGATACCATGGCAGCAAAGAGTACAAGGTACCTTGGTTATATGGAGAAGAGGCCGTGGCAGTTACGCGGCGTTTTTCCAAATTGAAGATAGAGTTGATGCCATATATATGGAAAGAGGCATGTCTATGTGTGCAACAAGGACTCCCGTTTCTTAGACCAATGATTTTAGAATTTGAAAATGACCCGAGTGTAAAAAACATTGATACACAGTACATGTTTGGAGAACGTATTTTGATTGCACCGATTTTCAATAAAGAAGGAAAGGTGTGGATCTATCTTCCAGCAGGACGTTGGTTTAATTATTTAGATAATGAGGTCGTCGAAGGCAATCGTTGGGTTCAACGTACCTATGACTATTTTCATTTACCAATGTTCATTCGCCAAAATTCCCTTTTGATTACAGGGCAAGGAAGGCAAGCTGTCTATGATTACTCAAAAGATTTGACGATTCATGTGTATGAGCTCTCAGAAGATAGGAGTCTTGAAGAGGCGATATATAGTCCGTCTGGGAAAAAGATTGGTGGTGTCACAGTTTCTTACTCTGGAACTGAAATGCTTGTCCAAACCAAAGGCCTAACAAATTGCAGTATTGTTTATCACGGTACAAAAGCCGGTCAGTATTTTGAACGTACCTATAAGATGGCGGAACAGTCAGAATTGACTGTGAATCCTTACCAATAAAAATAAAAATGAGTAAAGATAGGAGTTTTCATTTTGGGAAAATATCATGAAGAAGCAAAGCAGCTTTTAAGTTATATTGGCGGAAAAGAAAATGTAGCAGCAGTGTCCCATTGTGCTACGCGTATGAGATTTGTATTAAATGATCCTGTAAAAGCACAAGAAGAAAAAATCGCTGAGTTACCTAGTGTGAAAGGGATGTTTACAAACGCAGGACAATTTCAAGTAATTATCGGAAACGAAGTGCCAACTTTTTACAATGATTTTGTGGCAATTTCAGGTGTAGAAGGTGTGTCGAAAGAGCAAGGAAAAGCGATCGCAAACCAACAGCAGAATATGATTCAGCGAATTGTGGGTATTTTAGCAGAAATCTTCTCCCCTTTATTGCCTGCAATCATTGTCGGGGGATTGATTCTAGGGTTTCGAAATGTTTTAGGAGATGTTGACTTTGGTGGAGGCACGATTGTTTCTAATTCAGTTTTTTGGAGTGGGGTGAATGACTTTCTGTGGTTACCAGCAGAAGCTATTTTCCATTTCTTACCGGTTGGCATTACCTGGAGTATCACTCGTAAAATGGGAACAACACAAATTTTGGGGATTATTTTAGGAATTACTCTTGTTTCTCCGCAATTACTGAATGCTTATGCAGTTTCTGGAACAGCTGCTGCGGATATTCCAGTATGGGATTTTGGTTTTGTCCAAATCGATATGATCGGTTACCAAGCACAAGTGATTCCAGCAATGCTGGCTGGATTTATGCTTGTCTATTTAGAAAAATTCTTCCGTAAACGGATTCCAGAAGCTGTATCGATGATATTTGTGCCATTGTTTTCTTTATTACCAACAATTTTAGCGGCGCATGTTATCTTAGGACCAGTCGGTTGGGTCATTGGTGGTTGGATCTCGTTAGTGGTCAATTATGGATTGAGTTCTAGTTTTAATTGGCTCTTCAGCTTTCTTTTTGGCGGCTTATATGCACCATTGGTTATCACTGGATTACACCATGCAGCGATCGCTATTGATTATCAATTGATTGCAGATTTCGGCACGACGAGTTGGTGGCCGATGGTACTGATGTCAAATATTGCTCAAGGTTCCGCTGTTTTAGCAATCTATATATTACACAGGGGAGATAAAAAGGAAGAACAAATCTCCATTCCAGCAACGATTTCTGCCTATCTGGGTGTAACAGAACCTGCAATGTTTGGGATCAATTTGAAATATTTGTATCCTTTTGTAGCAGCGATGATTGGCTCAGCTTGTGCATCAATGTTTATTACGGTCACTAATACACAAGCATTGAGCGTTGGTGTCGGTGGCTTACCTGGATTTTTATCTTTTCCATTTGATAAGTGGGCTTTCGTATTTATCGGTATGGGAATCAGTATCGGCGTGACCATTGCAGGAACCTTTATACTAAGAAAAGTTCCTGCCTTGAATAAAATGGATCGCTAAGAACGAGTCATATTGTAAGAAATGAATTGGGGAAGTAAGAAAATAAAAAGCAGATTCGGGCATCACTTTCTAGTGTTGCCCGAATCTTTAGTTGCATCAAAGTAGAAACTATATCGAATATATTTTCAACATACATAGCTCCAACATAGTGGTTGATGTACTGCTCTTTAGTATCCTCACTGCAGAAAAAAAGACGAAAAAATAAAAAACTGTCGCCTCCTTAAAAGATGCGAAAGAGGAGCTGTTGACGCAACTCCTTTTTATATGGAGCGTGTAACAAAATTGCAAATCTGTTCAACGGATTGCTGATTTTTTAGACAGCTACTGATAGGTCTTTAAGGAGTCCTTTACAATACGCAGTCCTTTTTCTAACACCTCTAAATGATTCGATGACAGGGACAATCGAATAAATGGGTCCATTTGCTTTTGGGTCGTAAAACGATTGGAATGATAGATGCGCACGCCTTTTGCCAAGTAGTCTTGTTCAATATCGAATTGAGCAACATCTGAGCGAATCGGTAAATGACGATAATAGGGATAGACTGCTGGTTTTGATTGACAGTCAAAGACAGCATCAAAAAGTGCATTCGCTTGTTTCGTAAGAGCAAATTTTTGATGAAGAATGGTTTGCGCCACTTCACTGTTCAAAACCTCGGTAACGATCTCTGCCTCCAAAGGTGAGGTTTTTACATTGATCGTGAAAATGGCCTGTTCGATTTTCCCTCGGACCGTTTCTGGAAAAACAAGATAGGCGATCCGCAGTCCCGAACAGATAAATTTGGTCATTCCAGCAAGATAAATGACTTGTTGAGGGAGCAGCGCTTGAAAGGGAGCGATCACTTTATTTTGTTGATACGTCGTTAAAAAAGAATGAATATCATCTTCGATCACCCACAATGATTCTTCTTCGATAATTGTTGCGAGTGCTTTTCGTCTGGACTCGGTGATTTGAAAACCAATCGGATTATTGCAAGAAGGCATCACGAAGAGTCCGTGTATTTTTTTCTTGCGGCATTCTTGTGCAAGTACTTCCGGACGCATTCCTTCCTGATCGTAATCGATAGGAACAATTTCTAAATGGAAGAGGTGTGCCAACTCAATAAAATTTGAGTACGTGTAACGATCCACTGCGATCCGATCTCCTGGAGAAAATAAAGCTGCCAAGGCAATCGCTAAGCCGTTTTGTACACCAGAAACAATCGCAGTCGTGTCTTTGTCTGCTTTGACCCCTTGTGTCCTTAACCAGTTGCTGGCGGTCGTCAATTGATAATCGGATCCTTGAGGTTCTCGATAATTCATGATCCCAACAATATTTGAATGATTGACGACTTTTTGAATCGTGGGCAGTATCAAGGAATTGCATTCTTCAAAGGAACTGACGAGTCCCAGATCAATGATGTGCGTTGCCACATTGCTGGTAGAAATAGAGATCGAGTCGAATGCATTGGCAGAAACATACGTGCCACTGCCAATCTGGCTATAGAGAATTCCTTTCTCGACACCATATCTATAGGCTTGACCAATCGTAGTGAAATTAAGATCTAAGAAATCTGCTAACTCTCTTTGAGAGGGTAAGCGGGTATTTTTGGCGAGCTTGCCAGAGAGGATATCTTCTTCTAAGCGCTTGATCAAGGAACGATAAAAGGGACGGGTAAGCTGCGTTTTGTCTGGGCGCCAACTAAGGGCATAATCTTCATAAGAATTGATGGGCATAAGAACACCTCCTAAATTGTATTCCATACAATTATATCATTGATTGTATGAATTGCTGAGAGTAGGATAATGAAAAAAGGAGGAATTTTTATGGAGATTATAACAGAAGAAGAGATTTTACGTGAACTGACATTTCCTGAAGCCATTTCGGCTATGAAAAACTGCTTTCGTGATTTTGAGCAGCAAGCTGTTTCTCAATGGCAAAGAGCGGTATTGCCGTTGCCAGACCAAAAGCAAGGAAATCTCTTTGCTTTAATGCCCGCTTACTTAGGTCCGAACCGAGTGTATGGCGCAAAAATCATGTCCTTTTTCCCAGAGAACGGAACGTTACAGCTTCCGACTCATTTAGGACAAATTCTTTTGCTTGATAGTCAGAATGGGGCGCCACTCACGTTAATGGATGCGAATAGTATTACTTGGATTCGCACGGCAGCAGTATCAGCAGTAGCGACGAATTATTTAGCAAAGAAAGAAGCGACCAAATTGTCACTAATTGGTGCGGGGCATCAAGCTTCCTCCCATCTACAAGCGATGCTGACTATTCGTCCGATCCACACTGTATTTGTTTATGATCTAGATAAAAGAAAACTAGCGAACTTTGTTGAATCAGTCAAGAAAACTTATCCGCAGCTGCAGGTTATTGCCTGTAAACATCTGATGGAAGCGACACGTGAGACCGATATTATTTGTACCTTAACACCTAGCAAGCAGGCGTTTTTGGATAAAGATATGGTTTCACCTGGCACTCATATCAATGCGATCGGAACCTTTACCCCAGAAACACGGGAACTCACCAGTGATTTAGTGGCTTCGGCTAGTGTATATGTGGATGATTATCAAGCAGCACTGCAAGAAAGCGGCGATCTTCTGATTCCAATCGCAGAACAATCCTTTCATCCTGCTGCTATCAAAGGGTCGTTAGGGGAATTAGTTACTCATAAATGTCACGGACGAGAGACAAAACAAGAATGCACGGTTTTTGATGCGGTGGGACTCGCAGTAGAAGATCTCTATTGCGCAGAGTACGTATATAACAAACGAAAGGGGGTAGGAAAATGAACTTAGCGTATTACGTAGTAGATGCTTTTGCCACAAAGGTTTTTGAAGGAAATCCAGCGGCCGTTTTTATTTTACCAGAGTGGCTGCCAGAAGATCTGATGCAGAAAATCGCGATTGAGAACAATTTATCGGAAACAGCCTTCGCCGTAAAAGAAACAGACTCTTATAGCCTTCGCTGGTTTACGCCGGATCGTGAAATTGATCTTTGCGGACATGCAACGTTGGCAACAGCGTTTGTGCTGTTTCATTATTATGAACCTCAACGAACTTCTATCGTTTTCCAAACAAAATATAGCGGACAGCTGCGGGTGACGAAGGAAGGGGGGATTTTATCACTGGATTTTCCAGCGATTCGCCCAGAAAAAACGGCGATATTGCCTGTATATGAAGAAGCGATCGGTGCCAAAATCAACGAGGCTTACTTGGCAAGAGATCTTTTTTTTGTATTGGATAATGAAACCCAGATTCAACAGTTAACACCTAATTTTTCTTTAATAAAAACCTTTGAGCAAGGGGTCGGCGTGATCGTGACAGCTCCTGGGGAAACGGTCGATTTTGTTTCTCGAACCTTCTTTCCTAAGTTGACGATTGATGAAGATCCTGTTTGCGGATCGGCTCATTCGAACCTGATCCCCTATTGGAGTAGCCGATTGAACAAGACCCAAATGACCGCAAAGCAACTCTCTGCACGAGGAGGATTTCTTGAGTGTACCTTAGCAGATGAACGGGTGATCATTGGCGGAAAAGGTGTGCTTTATGCGAAGGGAACCTGTTTCTTATAAGCAATCTAGATTTCATTTTCTAGAGTTTAGTCCACTTTTGCCATCTGTTTCTATTACTTATCACTTTTGAAAGGCGAATCATCAAGCTGATTCGCCTTTTTTGCGTTAAAAAACAAATAATGGTCATCGCATATCCTCTTTTTATGTAAAAATGGTATGGTAATCCTTGAGATCACCTCTTCGGTCCATCGTTAAAAAAAAACGAAGTTTCAGTTGTACCGAGAAATGATGGCGATTTCATTTTGTGCAAGCTATAGTTTAGGTGGGGGTAGCAAATATGATTCATTTCAAATTGACGTATCTGTTTTCAGAACCAAATGTTGAGGCGTTTCTTGATTTGACGAAGTGGAGGGATGAGGAATTTTTGGCGGAGATTGCCAAAATCAATCAAATCACTGAACAGCGGTTGAATCAACGAATCATGATTCATGAGGGAGAAGTTTTGATTCCTTCACTGATTCAACGAAAATGGCCGGAAATTCTTTTCGATGTCCAGAAGAATACGTTGTTTTTTTCGGAAGAAGAGCGGCGGTCCATGATTTATCTTCTGACTTTTTCAGCAGTGAAAGATTTATCCGTCTATCAGTTTCAAGAGCTGTTCTATGTCAGTAAAAATACGATTTTGAAGGATGTAAAGGGGATCAGAGAGGAACTTGCAGCTTTCAAGATTCAACTATTGTACTCTCGAAAATATGGCTTTTATCTAGAGGGAGAGGAATATCAGATTCGCGCTCTTGCCTTTCGAAAGGTCAGCACGTTATCCAATACGAAAAACGGGAACTTGCTCTTATTTGAGGGAATCTATGAGCAGGATAAAACGATCTATGTTCAAATCAGAGATCGATTGTCCGCAACACTGACTGATTTCAATCTGGTGATCGTTCCGAGTCGCTTCGAAGAAATGCTTTATTTTCTTAATTATCTATCCTTTCGGATGGCAGAAACGGCTGTTTCTTTAGCGGAGACAGAAATACCGCTGCTCCAGTCGCTGCATGTCCATCAAGTCAGTCAGCAGTTTTTAGCAGAATTTCCTGACATCAAAGATCGGAAAACAGAAGAACTTTATGTAACGATCCTGTTGAAAACGATTCTGCAAGGAGATATCGAAGATACTTCATTAGAGTTTTTATTGGAATGTGCCAGTAAGATCATTCATGAAATGGAACGGCTGGCAGCTATCGAGTTTGTGGACTATCGCACCCTTTTGATGAACACATTCTATCATCTTGTCCCAGCGTATTTTCGAATCCGCTACGGTTTTCCACTGGAGAATGTACTGATTGAAGAAATCAAGCTGCAATACAATGAGTTGTTTGAACTGACGAGACGAGCACTGGGTTCTTTAGAAGACCTAGTCGGCACGATCCCTGATGAAGAAATCGGTTATTTTACGATTTTGTTTGGTGGAGAAATCAGTAAACAAAAGGCCAAACGTGATTACTTCCAACTGAATGCATTAGTCGTTTGTCCCAGTGGCATCAGTTCATCCTTGATTTTGGAATCAGAATTAAAGGAACTGTTTCCCCAGATCCATTTTTTGCCGGCTCGTTCGATCGAAGAGTATGAAAATGTTCGGTTTAATGAAGAGATTGATCTGATTTTTTCCAGTGCGCCGATCAAAACCAAACGACCCTGTTATGTGATCAATCCGATTATGACACCCATTGAGAAGGATGAACTGGTTAAAAACGTACAAGCGGCATTTTTCCCTTCAAAAACTGGATTGCATTCCATTGACGATGTGTTAGAAGTGATTTTGCCCTATGTTGATTTAAAAGCAGGAATCAGTAAGCAAAAGCTGAGAAAAATTTTGCAAAGAAAAATCAATCGAGAATTGAATAGAAGGGAAGACCAACGTCCGATGTTATCAGATTTATTAACAGCAGAAACCATCCAATTTACCGAGGTGCCGCTGACTTGGCAAGAAGCCATTCGAGCAGCTGCTGCGCCATTAAAAAATACCAATAAAATTGAGGAGCAGTATATTACCGCCATGATCAATAAAGTGGTGGATCACGGTCCTTTTATCCATATTGGAAAAGGCATCGCTTTGCCTCATGCACGTCCAGAAGATGGGGTCAATGCCATCGGGATGTCGTTATTAAAAGTCAAAGAACCAGTGCTTTTGAATGATGATCCGCAACACCCCATTCACGTGTTTATATGTTTGGCGGCGGTTGACAATGAACTCCATCTAAAAGCGTTAGCGAGTTTAACTAAAATTTTGTCGAATAATGAAAAACTAACTGCGTTACTTTCCGCAACCAATGCGGATCAAATAATTGAAGTGATTAGAGAAGGAGAAGATGAAAAATGAAATTTGCAGCAGTGTGTGGGTCAGGATTAGGATCAAGTTTTATGGTGGAGATGAATATCAATTCTGTTTTAAATGAATTGGGTGTCTCAGGTGTGGAAGTGTCCCATTATGATTTAGGAAGTGCTGCACCCGATATGGCGGATGTTTTCTTCGTTGGCGGCGATTTAGCCGATAGTGCGCAGCATCTAGGTGAGATCGTAGTTTTAGACAGTATTATCGATCTCGATGAATTGAAGCAAAAGGTTCAAGCCGTTTGTCAGGAAAAAGGATTACTATAAAAAGGAGTAGACAGTCATGAACGAATTTTTAGATATTCTTGTTGATATCGCGAGTACCCCAGCGATCTTAGTTGCGCTGATCGCCGTTTTGGGGAATGTGCTGCAGAAAAAAGACATTGCCACGATCGTCAAAGGGGGGATCAAAACCTTTGTTGGGTTTCTCGTGGTCACTGCCGGGGCTGGGGTGATCGAAAGCTCTCTGGCGCCATTTGGGGAGATGTTCCAAGCAGCCTTTAACATGCAAGGGGTCGTCCCAAATAACGAAGCGATCGTTGCGCTAGCGTTGACAACTTACGGCACCTATACCGCACTTATTATGTTAGCCGGAATGGCCTTCAATATTTTGATTGCCCGTATCACTCGCTTTAAATACATTTATTTGACTGGGCATGCCACGTTGTATATGGCGTGTATGATTGCGGTGATTTTGAGCGTTACTGGAATGAATACTTTTAATCTAGTTTTATTTGGGGGCTTAGCGTTAGGGATCTGTAACACGATTTTCCCAGCGATCGCACAACCGTTTACCCGAGAAATTACTAAAAATGATTCCGTCGCATTGGGGCATACGGGGAACTTCGGCTACGCATTGAGCGGGTTGATTGGGAAATACGTCGGCAATAAGGAAAAATCTACCGAAGACATCAATTTTCCGAAAGGCCTGTCTTTCTTGCGGGATTCTACTGTTAGTATCACGATTACGATGGCGGTTGTATACGTGATCGTAGCAATTTTTGCTGGGAGTGAATTTATTACGGAAAATCTTAGCAATGGCACGAACTCGATCATTTATTCGTTGCAGCAAGCAGGTTCGTTTGCCGCTGGTGTCTTTGTGATTTTAGCTGGTGTCCGTTTGATTTTGGCAGAAATCGTACCAGCCTTTAAAGGGATTTCTGAAAAGCTTGTTCCTAATGCGATTCCTGCATTGGATTGTCCAATCGTCTTTCCTTATGCGCCAAATGCTGTTCTGATTGGTTTTCTAACCAGTTTTGTCGGTGGGATCGTTAGTTTGATCATCATGGTCTTCACAGGAACAACCGTTATTATTCCAGGGGTCGTACCCCATTTCTTCTGTGGCGCAACGGCAGGTGTTTACGGCAATGCAACGGGTGGTGTGCGAGGCGCCGTCATTGGTTCCTTTATTCATGGGATCATTATCAGCTTCATGCCGATCTTGTTGATGCCAGTCATGGGGGATCTTGGGTTCCAAGGATCAACTTTCTCTGATACCGACTATGGGGTTGCAGGGATCTTCCTAGGAAACTTAGCCAATATGGGCGGTCAAATCGCCATCTTCTCAGGGATAATTGCGGTAGTCGCGGTCTTGATCGGATTGACGATTTTCAAGAAAAACAGTCGGGCAAAATCTGTTTCTGAATAAATAGAGGATGGAGGGATAAATAGTGGCAATCAGTGAACAAAAATACCACGAGCTTGAAGAATTAGCGGCAAAGATTCGTTTAGATACCCTTTGCAGCATCAAGAAAATGGGACAAGGCCATCTGGGCGGCTCCTTTTCAATTGTTGAATTATTGGCCGTTTTGTACGGCAAACAGCTGCGAATCAATCCACAAGATCCACAGTGGGCGGATCGTGACCGACTCGTCTTGTCAAAAGGGCATGCTGGCGCCGCCTTGTATAGTGCATTAGCAAATACGGGCTATTTTGATCGGTCGTGGTTATGGACGATCAATGAGGGCGGCACGAGACTGCCTTCCCATCCGGATCGCTGGAAAACGCCAGGGGTTGATGCCACCACAGGTTCACTGGGACAGGGGACTTCCATGGCTGCTGGGATCGCGACAGGCCTGCGCTTGGCAGGCAAGGACAATTTTGTTTATTTGATCGTTGGAGATGGCGAACTAAATGAAGGACAGTGCTGGGAAGCCTTCCAATACATTGCCCACTTTAAACTGAATCACTGTATCGTCATTATTGATGACAACAAAAAACAGCTAGATGGGCCAACCAAAGACATTCTTGATCCCTTTGACATCCAGCAGAAGATGACTGCTTTTGGCTTTTATACAGAAAAAGTTCCAGGGGCAGACATGCAAGCCATTGATGAGGCAATCGAGCGCTGCAAAGCAATCGAAGACCAAGCGGTTTGCATTGTCTTGGACAGCGTGAAAGGACAAGGCGTTCCTTTCTTTGAAGAACTAGATGCCAATCACTCCGTTAAGTTTACCACGGATGAGATCAATCAAGCGGCAGAAGCGGCAATCAAAGAATTGACCATAAAAATCGAAGGAGGACGCTAAGGCATGTTTACATTAAGCAAAACCACTGCTGCTGGTAAAGAGCTGCGAACTTGTGTCGTTGACACATTGGTGGAACTCATGGATGAAAATAACCAGCTAGTTGCGTTAGATGCCGACCTTGGTTCTGCCAGCGGCTGGACCACGATTGCCAATAAACATCCCCAACGCTTTATCAACATGGGGATCGCGGAAGCCAATATGGTTGGTGTTGCAGCTGGCTTGAGTTTAACTGGTTATACACCTTTTATCCACACCTTTGGGCCATTTGCGACGCGTCGGGTATTCGATCAGCTGTTTATTTCTGGCGGCTATGGCGGCAATACGATCAATATTTACGGTTCTGATCCAGGGTTTGCAGTCGGGCACAACGGCGGCACCCATACGACATGGGAAGATGTGGCTTTGATGCGAATGATTCCCCAATCGGTCGTCTGCGATGCAGCGGATGAAGTCCAAATGGCGTGGATCATAAAAACCTTTAGCCAATTATCAGGCATTCATTACGTACGAGGCAATCGGAAAGCGGTTCCGATGATTTATGAAAAAGGCTCGACCTTTGAACTAGGAAAAGGCAATATTTTAAGACCAGGCGATGAACTGTTGTTGATTGCTAGCGGACAATTGGTTTCTGAAACACTGCAAGTGGCAGAAGAATTAGCAGAAATAGGAATCAGCTGCGAAGTGATCGACATGTTTACCATCAAACCAATCGATAAAGAATTGATCCTCCGCGAAGTTCAGGGGAAACGGCAAGTCATCACCATCGAAAATCATTCTATTACCGGTGGACTAGGAAGTGCCGTCGCCGAAGTGCTTGCTGAAACAGGCAGTGCTGTCCCCTTAAAACGTATTGGTGTCAACGAACGATTCGGTCAAGTCGGCACACCCGATTTTTTGCAAAAAGAATATGGCTTAGATGCTGCTTCAATCAAGCAGCAAATAGTCGAGTGGAAGGTCAAGGGATAGAAAAAGGAAGCATCAGCGAATCAATGGTTGATGCTTCCTTTTCATTCCTTTCAGATCTTGTAAAAAAAGCGTCAAACAGCGCGTCAGTCCTGCTGTTTGACGCTTTTTTATGAACTAAGACAAAAACCAGCGCCGTAAGTTTTCTGCTTCGGTTAATGGAAAATAGAACAGCTTACTTTCGGTGAGAGTATCTTCGGTTTTGATGGTTAGCTGTGACTTGCCAAGCCCTCTTTTGTGCTGCCAATGCGTGGTGGTGACAGTGAAATCTTGGATTTTATTTTTCTTCAGATAAGCGGTCACCTTCGTAAGACCGCGGATCGTTTGGCACAACAATACGTGGTTATCTAAAAATTGATAGCCTTGTATTTTGCCTCGCCAGATGCTTGATAACACGAAGGAGCCAAAGAACACGAAGAAAATCAGCGCTAACCACCAGAAAAAGAAGGCAGAGATTCCTACAGCAAGCAGTCCGATCAGCAGCGGCCAACGGCAGAAGTACCAAAAGTTGGGTCGTGGATTTTTCACTAGAGCGGTTTGTTTAAACGACCATTCGGGTAAAAAGCGGGTCAATGTTTCGGTCAGCTGCGCCTCTTTCAAAATGGGGAACAGATAGACCGTATCATCGCTTTCTGACGAACTGCCAGCAGCCAGCAGTAATTTGACGGAGCTTAGATGAAAGATTCTTCGATAAAGGTTTTGTTCGACACTCAGCCCTTGGATCCTAGCGAGGGGAATCGTTTGGTGTCG
This sequence comes from Candidatus Enterococcus avicola, assembly GCF_047470845.1. NCBI lineage: Bacteria > Bacillati > Bacillota > Bacilli > Lactobacillales > Enterococcaceae > Enterococcus > Candidatus Enterococcus avicola. The sequence continues at coordinate 48,665 of NZ_JBLGTY010000015.1, forward strand.
TTTAGAAAACAAGCCCTGCGTGATCAGCAGCTGTTGTTGGTTCGTTTCCACCGTAAAGCCATAATAACGGAAAAGATTCCTGGCGATCGCAAGGAAGAAAAACAAAATCAGCAGCCCGAGTAAAAGTGCAGCACCTAATAAAAGGCCAAGTTGCTGCAATTCCGATGCATAGGCAAAGAGATTGGGAATGTTGTCGATCACGTTATAGCCGATGACTAGAACCAAGGTGAAAACAGAAAAATCAGTGAGAGAAAACAAGAAAATCTCCTTGAATTTCAAAGTGAATGTTTCTAGCGGCGGCTTGGCTGACTTCTCAGCTGAAAACGCAGCGTAATCGTCGGTTGGTTCTTCTCTACTAGTTGTTTGGGCAGTCGGCTGTTGTGGTGTCGCAGCCGCCTTTTTTGACGCTTCGATAGAGGCAATGAGAGCCAGCGGCAATGCGGGGAAAAGAATTTCGGCTTCGCCACTCGAACTTGCGGCGCTTTCCAACTTCACTTCAGCTAGTTTAAACGGACGTAAATAAAAGTAATGATTCTCTTGAATCGTTTGGATTCGTTCAAATGGCAAAATCGTTTGTTTTTGGATAAAGAGTCCTTTGTTGACTAGTACACTCGTTTGATCGATTTGAAAGGTAAAGCGGGCGTAAGACAGTACCGCAAAAATCAGACACACCAGTAAAAATAGCAGAATGCCGCCCAGAATCATCGGAAAAGAAGGGGCGTCGTTGAATAATTTGAATACAAGCAGAAATGCTAGTACCAGAAAATTTTTGCAATTTTTGAACCAATAAAGAACGATACACAGCAACGGCAGTCGTTGTTTTTCATAGATCATCTTTGACCACCTCGACTAAATTCATGATGGTTTCTCGCAAGCGTTCGGCTTGCGCCACTGGCAAGCCTTCAATGGTGTGGTTGGTGGCAGCCGTATGGATCTGTAAGGAGACTAAAGCGTATTTACGCAAAAAGATCCCTTGGTCCGTTTCGATGTGCTGGATTCGACGGATCGGAATATACGTAGTGCTGCGAAATAGATAGCCACGTTGAATAGCGATATCCTTTTCTTGGATCTCGTAGCGATGGAATGTGTAACGGTAGCTCATCAGCACAAAAGAAAGCAGATGACTGATCAAAGTCAGTGCCGATAGGCTTGACCAAAGGGCGAACACCCAGAAATGAAGCCAGTTTTGCGTGGCTAGAAACCAAAAAGAAGCAGCGAAAATCAGGCTGAAAATAATCAGTGACGTAATCCTTCGCAACCGCCAAACACGAATGATGGTCTGAGGCATTTGTTCATTTAATAAGGGATAATTCAAGGGAAACATCCTCTCTACATAGAAATAAATAGGGTTACCCACAAATATAGTGGAGATAGAAGAAAAAAACAAGGTCAGGAATTAAAAATAGTTAATTGTGATTTAAATATTGATGCGAATAGTACAAAAAAGAAAAAGCCACGTTTGGCTAACCAATGAGCATGAGTTTGTTCGTCATGAAAAAAGCGAATCTGCTATTGACTCTCCCTCAAGAGGAGACAGTATGCTTTAGTAGAAAGGGGCGATTTCTGTAGAAAATGATCGAGGTTGCTGGGCTGTCAAAAGAAATCAATGGACGCAAAACAATTGATCAACTGACCTTTTTGGTATTGGAATACCGCTGGTCGTACTATTTTTGACCAATAGGATTGGTGGAGATAAAGTGAGGGGGGCTGTTTCTTATACATCACAAGATAGTGGCAGATAGAAGAAGTACCAGAAGCAGTTTGTACGGTCCATAGAGGAGCCTATGCAGAATTTCCGAAAGCCTATGCTGCAGTTATCCAGTTTGTTGAAAACAACGGCTATCGAATCAAAGTGCCTTTTCGTGAAAGCTATATTGATGGTATTTGGAATAAAGAAAGTGAAGAGGAAGGGCTGACTGAGATCCAGCTTCCTGTTGAAAAAATCAGCAGGCGACAGTAAGCAAAGACGTAGTTTGATGCAGTTTTTTTGTTAGGCAAGGTGTGAATTGCAGTAAGAACTTCTTTTATCGAAGGAAAGCAGGCGATTCCCATTGACAAATCGACTAGCGCCTTCTAAACTAAAAGCAGAAAAACAAGAGAAAAAGGTGATGGCTCCGGCCTATCTGCTGTTATTCCTTCGTTAACAGGGGTAGGACTGGAAAAGAGTAAATAAAATCAATTTCATAGGCAAAAAATTGACTGCATGCAGTTTTATTTGAAGTGCCTATCATTGATTTTATTTTACTCTTCGCTTTTTGATCTTCATCGTTTGAAGGTTGACCGCAGAGTGAAATCTGCGGTCTTTTTTGTTTTTCAATTATTTTGAAAGGGGAAAAGAAGATGTACCAAGAATTGAGAAAAGCAATCGAGCGGCCACCGCTCTATAAAAAAATGGCAGAGGCGTTTTGGGACGATGCGTATATTTCCAAGCAAATGTTAAAGGCTCATTTGGATCCTGATTTTGAGGGAGCGAGTAGAAAGGTTGACTTTATCGACGAATCCGTTCGATGGATCGGTGGCATTGTGCCGCCAGAAAAACAGACGCAACTTCTTGATATCGGCTGTGGGCCAGGGATCTATGCGGAAAAATTTGCAGCGCTGGGCTATGAAGTGACAGGCGTTGATTACTCCAGAAGGTCCATCGCCTATGCGAAAGATTCCGCGAGTAAGCGGGAACTAAATATTACCTATCTATTTGATAATTATTTGGAGATGGCGTTACCTCAGCAATTTGATTTTATTACCTTGATTTATTGCGACTATGGTGCCTTAAATCCAGAGGAACGCAAACTACTGCTAAAAAATGTGCTAGCGCATCTAAAACCGGGTGGCAAATTTTTGTTCGATGTATTTACAATTGCACAGTTTTTAACGCTTAATGAAGAGCAGACCTGGGAAAGTCACGAATCAGAAGGGTTTTGGCGGGGGGAGCCCCATCTTGTGCTGAATCAACGATGGAAATATCCTGATCACGTCTTGCTGGAGCAAACAACGATTTTAGCAGAAGGTGAGACCACAAATTATTACTTATGGACGACCTATTTTACAAAAGATGCATTGCTGAGGGAAGTTCAGGCTGCAGGCTTTGATATCTGTGAGGTATTTGGCGATGCTAAAGGCAGTCCTTATAGCGAAGAAGATTCAACAATGGCGATACTTTTGAAGAAGCCACAACTGAAAGAGTAGTTTTCTGTAAATAGAAACAAAAAGAAACGACGATTTTCTGTCGTTTCTTTTTGTTTGGGTCGGAACTGATCGATCAATTCTTTCGTACTAATAATCGGGCACATTCAACACCACTCATTCAGCGAAACGTCGAACCATCGTAATATCTGTTTCCAAATAGCCCATTTTTTTGTATAGCTGATACGCAGACTGATTATGGGCAAAAACGTGCAAGCCGATTTCAGTGATGCCTTGCTGGATCGCCCACTTTTCTAAAGCCTGTAACGCTTTGGTGCCATAGCCTTTTCCTCGCTGGTCTTCCTCGATGATAAAGTCATAGATGAAGGCTTTCTGGGCAGCTGTGTTGACCCAAATCACCCCGATCGGTTCACTAAAATCAGCTGCAAATAAAGAAAACAAGTGATTGTTTTCAGTGGCAGTCCCTTGAGGAAGTAAAGAAGCAAAGCTTTCTTTGGCTAGGGCGAGGGCCTCATCTTTGGCCCATGTGCCTGCTTGGACTTTGTCATTGGCGTATTCGAAAACTGCATTGGTTAAGTAAGCAGCATAGTCGCTGTCTTTCATTGGGATTAAGTTCATCTATTTCTCCTTTCGTCCTTTTGGATTCTCCCTATCTTGCAGAATGATTGCAGTAAGGGGAAATGGGGACGCTTGATTGGTAACTATTTGTTCCCCCTTCAGTTGAAGGTCTCTGACAGCGGGTCTCGTCGTTGAAACAAAAACAGGTCATCCGGTGCAAACTGGTGGCGTGCATCGCAAGTATAGCCTCGTAGCCAGTCAACCCCATCGATGCGGCGAACGTAGAATCCTTTGGGGAAATCGTCGGTTTTTTCCAAAGGCACAGAAGCGATCGTGATTGCGGCAGCTGGCGCTTTTCCTTGGGATTTCAGTCCGGTACTGTTTGCCAGTTGGCGATAGCTAAGACGAAAGTGTAAGGCCATTTCCAAGGTACAACAAGTCAATCCATAAGAAGGCGTTGCTGCAAAAATCTCCGTCAAAGAGCCGCCTTGGGGGAGTCCCAGTTCTTTAAGGGGAACAATCACACAAGCAGCACGCTGTTTATCGGCACTGAGGGAGAGCTGGGGATGGCGCAAGAGCTGGTTGGCATACGCGTTTAAGTGAATCTGATTTTCTTCCAACTGCTGGCAAAGGCGGGCTAGCGAAACCCCGCCATAGTCTACGATCACTTCTTTCAAATCAAACACTCCTTTCAATAGGGATCCATTTCTTGAAAAATCAGTTCGCACCCTCGTTCTCAGTCAAATTGGCATAAATCGCAGCAACTTCTTCTTGGTAACGATTCTTTAGTCGAGGGGGACTTAAAATGTGTAGGCTTTTTCCAAAAGAGAACAAATAGGGCACCACCCAGCTTTCCTCGGGTAAATCAACGGTAACTACAGCAGTGCCTTCCTCCGTCAAAGTAATATCCTGATGATCGAACTCATCATATACCCGATAAAGAACGTCGGCTTGAAAGAATAGACGCGCAGGATAGGTGTCAACAGTCAACTCAATGGCAGAATCAGGCGCAGTGACTGGAAAAAAATGCTGGTCAGTGACGTGGACTTGACTCATGCGGCTGATTTTAAATGTCCGAAAGGCATTCTTTTGCTGGTCGAAGGCTTGCAGATACCAAGCTTGCGAGCGAAAAAGCAGTTTATAAGGCTGGCAGATGCGTTTTTGCAGTCCCTGTTTACTGATATAGTCAAAGGTGATCACGTGGTTTGTTAAAATACTCTTTTTTAATAAATCAAACGTGTCGTTGCCGTTTTCTCGCCGATGCCAAGTGGAAAAATCCACTTCTAGCCAATCAGCATCGGGCTGCTTAAACAAGGATTGCAGTTTTGCCAGCGATTGCCCACTGATCTGTGGCGTCAGCTGACGAATCCCTTTCAACGCCAAAAGCAGGTTTTTCCGTTCTTCCTCTGATAATAACACTTTATCCAACACAAAACTGCTTAACAGATAAACGCCGCCATTTCGACCCGTTTCGGTATAGATGGGCACGCCAATACTGCTTAGGGTATTGATATCTCTGGTGATGGTGCGAGTCGAGACTTCAAATTGTTTGGCTAATTCAGAAGTGGTTGCTTTTTCATGATTCAACAGGTGGTAGATAAGGCCGAATAGGCGTGTCGTGCTCACTTGGTTTACTCCTTTTATAAAAAGATGATAAAACACTGACACAAGGTGTCTAGGTTTCTATCGTATCATAAAGACAAAGAAGGAGGAACTCCAATGAAATTTTCGATAATGGCAACGGAAAGAACCAATAATTTTACTGATCCAGCGATTCAAGCAAAAATCACTGGCTTATGGGAGAAAAACAGCGAGGCGGTCAAGAAAGCCGCAGAAAAAGGAAAGGTCATCGCTTGCGTTTACCACGAGTATGAGTCAAACTATCAAGGAGACTATGCCGTTTCGCTTTGTTTCGAAGAAACGGAGCAAGCAGACTTTGATACAGAAAAATATACTTGGAAAAAGTATCCGGTCGATCGGCGCGATGCGCAGGGCATTTTGACTACTTGGCGTCAAATCTGGTCTGAGGAAGAAAACCAGCAGCTGCAGCGCAGGTATTCCTTTGATTTTGAACAGTATGCGCCAGACGGCGAAGTAACGATTTTTATCGCCATTGCTGAAAGCGACAAAGAGCAGCCATTTTCCTGAATAGGAGGACAAACAATGAGACAATATGAAAGCAAAGCAGCACTTATCCAAGAGATCACAGAACGTTACCAAAAATTTCGCCAAGAATTTGATGAAATTCCTGAAGCCCTGCGAAATCAACGGATAGCAAGTGTCGACAAGACCCCTTCAGAAAACTTGTCTTACCAAATCGGCTGGGTCAGTTTGTTATTGTCATGGGAAGCACAGGAACAGCAAGGGATCAGCGTTCACACACCTGCTGAAGGGTACAAATGGAACAACCTTGGCGGATTGTATCAATCTTTTTATCAGACATACGGCAGTTTGACCTTAGCACAGCAGCAAGAGCTCTTAGACCAAAAGGTGACGGCCCTTTGCCAGTGGATCGAAGGCTTATCCGATCAGGAATTGTTTGAAGCAAGGAAGCGGGATTGGGCAACCACCAAAGCACAGTGGCCAGTCTATAAATGGATCCATATCAATACAGTAGCACCCTTTACCAATTTCCGAACGAAAATCCGAAAATGGAAAAAGGAAGCACTGCATTGGTCAATAGAGAAATGAATGAATCGAACAGGAAAATCACACCCTTTTCATAGTGTGATTTTTTGCTGTACATAAAAAAATGGTTCATTGAGAAACAATGGCAAAGAAACGCTAGCGGCTTGCTATCAATTGTGAGGGAGTGGAAATCGTGCTATGATGGCGTTAATCAGAGCGAGGAGGAAAAAGCAGATGTGTGGTGGCATTATTTCCCAAAAAATTGCCTAAGCCCATGTAGATCAAGACCAGCAAAAAACGATTTACATGGGAGGAACAAATGATGAAAGAAAACAAATATGATGAACAAACGTTTTTTAGCAAATACAGTCAAATGACTCGTTCGCAAAAAGGGCTGCAAGGAGCTGGAGAATGGCAGACGCTAGAAAAAATGTTGCCTGATTTCGAAAAAAAGCAGGTACTTGATTTAGGCTGCGGGTATGGATGGCATTGCAAATATGCTGTAGACCATGGAGCGGCAGCAGTATTAGGAACAGACATTTCTCAACGGATGCTTGAGGAGGCCAAGAAAAGGCACTCTGATCCGAAAATAACGTATCAATGTGTCGCAATGGAAGAAGTCATACTTCCTCCAGCCACAATAGACGTTATTTTAAGTTCATTGGCGTTTCACTACGTGGCAGCGTTTGAGACGTTGATCAAGAGCATATCGGTCTGGCTGAAACCTGGTGGTGTACTGGTATTTTCGGTGGAGCATCCGGTTTATACTGCGGAAGGATCGCAAGATTGGCAGTATGATATGCAGGGGGAAATCCAGCATTTCCCAGTCGATCATTACTATTATGAAGGCAAGCGGGAAGCGCAATTTTTAGGTGAAACGGTGACGAAGTACCATCGTACCCTGACAACCTATTTAATGACCTTATTGCAAAACGGCTTCATTTTAGAAAAAGTGATTGAGCCGCAGCCGCCAGAAGAATTACTGGAAGTACCGGGAATGAAAGACGAAATGCGCCGACCAATGATGCTGCTAGTAGCTGCTAGAAAAAGCTAACTTAAAGAATTGTTAAACAGTTGATCTGTGAAGATCAGCTGTTTTTATGTTTTGTGTCATCGCAAGAAACCACCTGGAAAGCATATGCTAGCTTATTGTCTAGTCGGTTTAGGTTAAGGAATAAACTGTTATTTTAATTCCTAAAGTGACGCGAATGTGACAAAAATGAAACGCCAATTCGTAAAAGGGTATGCTATATTTTAAACAGTACTTGTTTTTTTACAGAAAAAAAGCGGGGAGTCGATGGCCTATCTTACGCAATCGACGCCAATTGGTTTTATAGAAAACACACAAAACCATTCCCAAGTCTGATGCAAGTTTGCTGAATATTCAGCAAAATAAAAGTAAATGACTAAGAATAGAAAGGGTGAGGATCATCGAAAACAACCAAACCATTGGCTTGACGTCAGGAGAAGTCAAGGCGCGGGTGCAGCGCGGTCAAGTCAATAAGACAAAAAAGGATACGACGAATACGTACCCGAAAATCCTTTTTACCAATATCTTTACCTTTTTCAATTTGATCAACTGTGTCCTATTCTTTCTCGTCTGTTTGACGGGTTCTTATCAAAACGGTTTGTTCGTCTTTGTTGTCTTCAGCAATGTGATCATCAATCTCTTTCAAGAAGTTCGTTCCAAACGAACGCTGGATAAGCTGGCACTGCTAAAAGTTGCCAAAGCCGATGTTTATCGGGATGGCAAGCTGGAGAACTTGCCGATCCACAAACTCGTAATGGATGATGTGTTACGACTGAAAAGCGGGGATCAAGTGCCGACGGATGCCAAAGTCATTCAAGGATCTTTAGAAGTCAATGAATCCTTGCTGACTGGTGAAATGGATACGATCTACAAGCAGCCAGCAGACGAGTTGTTTTCTGGTAGTTTTATCACTGCTGGCGAAGCGTTATGCCAAGTGATCCACGTAGGCGCTGACAACTATATCGCAAAAATCAACAAAGAAGCCAAAACCATCAAACGACAAAAATACTTGATCCAAGGCAGTTTAAACAAAATCATTCGTTGGATCAGTCTGATTTTGGTCCCATTATGTACCCTCTTGTTCGTTAAACAGTTCTATTTCTCTCATGCAACTTTCAATACTGCCATCTTACGGACGGTGGCGGCAGCTGTGGGAATGTTCCCCGAAGGTTTGTTTTTATTGACGAGTGTCACGTTGACCATCAGTGCCGTCTATCTGGCGCGCAAAAAAGTGATGGTGCAGGAATTGAACTGCATTGATGCCTTGGCACGGGTCGATGTTCTTTGCTTAGATAAAACGGGCACGATCACCGAAGGCAAGATGACGGTGGAAAAGACGATTTCCTTTCAATCGGAAACACCGTTGGCAGAAATCACTGGTAACTTAATGGCGCAGCTACCCGATCAGAACCCAACGGCAATGGCGCTGCGAACCTTTTTTCCAGAAAAAACGACGTACCAGATGCAGCAAGTCGTCCCTTTTTCATCAGATCGTAAATTCAGTTGCGTCACGTTTGAAGGACAAGGCACTTATTTCATCGGAGCTGCGTCGATTTTACTGGGAACCAACCATGAAGCTGTCTTAAAACAGGAAAGGCAGCTGGCAGAAGAAGGCTACCGAGTGATCGTTTTGGCTCACAGTACGCAAGGCTATGAGGAGGCAGGACTGCCGACGGATATTGAACCGTTAGGATTTTATTTACTGTCAGACACGATCCGTGAAGATGCCAAAGAGACCTTGGAGTATTTTCGTTCACAGGCAATCCAATGCAAGATCATCTCTGGCGATGATCCAGTGACAGTCAGTCAAATCGCGAAAAAAGTCAATCTACCAGGAGCAGCTGATTTTATCGATGTGTCAAAATTAACTGCGACCGAATTAAAAGAAGCTGTCAGCAACTATCAGATTTTTGGTCGAGTGACGCCGCAACAAAAGAAAGAAATGGTGCTCTACTTGAAAGAACAAGGGCATACCGTCGCGATGACTGGCGATGGCGTCAACGATGTTTTGGCGCTGAAAGAAGCCGACTGCTCGATCGCAATGGCTTCTGGTGTTGATGCTGCGCGTCAAGTGTCAAATCTGGTTCTTTTGGAAAATCAATTTGATGCTTTGCCATCGGTCATGGATGAAGGCCGCCGAGTGATCAATAACATTACCCGCTCAGGTTCATTGGTGCTAGTGCAAGTCTTATTTTCCATCATGATCACCATGGGGACGTTGTTATCAGGAACGACCTATCCTTTTGAGCCGATCCAATTAACGATCATCAATGCCTGCTTTGTCGGCATTCCGACCTTCTTTTTAAACTTTGAACCAGACTTCAATCGGATCAAAGGGGACTTTATGACGACGATTTTCAAAAATGCTTTTCCAACAGCCTTGACGATTACGGTAGGAACTTTGCTGATCATCAACTTTGGTTATTGGTTCAACAGCAGCAGTAAAGCTCTATCGATCATGAGCATTATTTTTACTGCTTGGAACTATCGCTTGATCCAGAAAAAAGTCTATCCAGCGATCAACAGCTATCGAACGATGATTTTTTTCAGCACCCAAATCTTGTACTTTGCCGCTTTGATCGTCGGTCGCGACCTCTTTAACCTAGGCAATACCAGCTATCTCAACCTCATTCTCTTGATTGCCTTGTTGAATTTTTCCGCTTACATGCAACGCTTTGCGGATAAGGGCATCGAGTTACTGATGCGAAGGTATACGAAGAAACGTAAAAGCTTGTCAAAAGAAATGATTCAGTAAATGGTAGAAAAACTGATTGCTTAAGTAGCGCTTGTAGCTTGCTAAGCAATCAGTTTTTGTTTATAAATAAATTTCTTTTATTTTCAAGGAGTCTAAGTCTTGCTATGAAACTCGTTTCATACCGTACAATCAACCAAGGGACCTTTTCAGAAAATTTATCGAAAGTGAATCAGTAAATTTTCTATGGTAGACTTAGGTCAATCGTAAAACAAACAGATAGGAATGAAGGAAATGGCAACGATACGCGATATAGCAAAAATCACTGGTTTTTCGATCACGACAGTCTCTCGTGTGATCAATGGCCATCCTTATGTCGATGAGCAAAAGCGAGCAGCGATTTTGGCGGTGATGGAAGAACTGGATTACAAACCGAATAAGATCGCCCAAAAGCTCAGCTCGGGGAAAACCTATAATATTGGGGTCATCGTGCCGTTTGTCAATCACGCCTTTTTTGATGGGATTCTAAATGGCATTATGGAAGAAGCCTTTGCTAAAAAATACAAAGTGACGTTATTGCCGACCAATTTTGATCGGAAATTGGAACTAGAATATCTAGAAGAATTCGCTGCAAAAGGGTTTGACGGATTGATCGTTATTACCCGTGCAAATCATATCGAGACGTTTTATCCCTACATGGAAAAAGGACCGATCGTTTTTTGTGAAAATTCGACCGGTACTGCTGTTCCTTTCGTTGCGATCGACTTGGTCGGCTCTGTGACAGCTAGTATCAATTATTTAAAAGAACAAGGCGTAAAACGTTTGGGACTGACGCTCGGGCGCAGCAAACGCCTCAGCTGCAATTCAGTCAACACGATCGCAAAAGCCAAGGAGCTGTTTCCTAATTTTTCTGAAGCGGATATTTATTGGGATTGCATCAAAGCACAAGATGGGATTCCCGCAGCCGCATTTTTTAAGGAACGAGGAATCGATGGGGTGATCACAAATGGGGACGAGATCGCAGCGATGATCTTAAATCAATACCCTCACGGGACAGCACCCATCGTGATTGGGCAAGAAAACCTGCTCATCAGTCAAATGCTGCACTTTTCTTCCGTTGAGTTTCATCTGGATCAGTGCGGCAAAGAAGCCTTTCGCTTGTTTCAAGAAAGAAAACAAGAGCAGATCATTCTGCCTTACGAACTTATTATTCGTGAATAATCATTGTTATAAAAAGAACACACCTTTTTGTCGAGAGGTGTGTTCTTGCCTGCTTATTAAAGGGGAATTGTAGAGATAAAATAAAAAAATAAAGAAAAAATTTATTTTGAAAGCTTGCTTTTCACAGAGTAAAGGGCTACCATTGGTCTGTGGCTTTTTCGCCACAAAAATAGGAAACGTATCAGACAAGAGTACTTGGGGAAGATTCTCTTGGGGGAAGCCTGATACGTTTCCTTTTGTTCATTCTAACACTATTTATATATAAAGTAGAGAGATATTGAGTAGATAAATAAAAATACTACTGTAATTGATGAATAGGAAAAAGGCAATCTCACAGACGAGTTTCTCTGGAGCGATTTCCTACAACATGCTGGATGGCAAATTGCTCCATCATGTTTTGATTAATTACAAAGCATCAACTAACTAATTGTGTTGCACCAACTAGAAAATTACATAATTTCGCAACACCTGTTTCAGCTGTTTCTTTGATTAGAACAGTCGCAGTATTTTCGTAAACATGAATCACACTAACTTCTTGTAAACCGGTAAAGCCAATAACATTTGCCTGATAGTTTTGACCAGGGAACACTTGGTATTTTTCCATGTTTTTATCTCCTTCATTAATCTTATTTCAAAAGAATAATAATTAAAATTTAAGAAAAAGTAAAGTGAAACGATTTTTCATTCAAAAACTCGTCCTTTCGGCTGTTTATTCAAATAGAAATCAATTTTTTCTGTAATTTTTCATTTGCATTTTCAATAAATATACGATGACTAGTTGAATATTATTCAAAGAATCGTACCAATTTAGCGAGCGATCGACTACAAAGTTGCGGGAAAGAAAGCCAGAAATCTCCAGCTATATTGTTTGTTTTGTCCCGTCTTCACGCTTATAATAAAGGTAGGAAGAACGATCGGCGTCACCACTTCCTAATTCAATTGAAAAGGGCGTGAAAGTTATGGAAAACGTATACCGAAATAACTTTGTCAAAAGAACGGTTCAACTGATGTTTGCACCAAAAAAAATCAGAAAACGTCCACCCGAACAATGGATCAAAATGCCTACCGACCGAGGTATTCGGAGAAAGGACGCGTGATCCAGCATCTCGCAGCTATGCGTGAAATAGTGTTTGAAGAAACGAAACTCAGGAAGTCCCGTCATGGGACTTCCTTTTTTATGTCATTTTTATCACATTCTTCATTGAGAAAATTATTAGTACAGGCGCTCTTTTGCAGACGCAAGGTCAAGCATACGATGGAATAAGAAATCACAAACTACAAAGAAACGAATGTCAGAACTCAATGGATCGTTGGGTGAAAGACTACAATCCTTCTTTTCATTGAGGGATTTCCCTGTTTCTTTTGATCGATTTTAAATTGGATATTGCCGGGAAAAATGCGCGCCAACGAACGATCACTTTCTAATGGTACAGGAAACCAACGTTTAAGCAGCGTAAAAGCAATCAAAAAAGCGCTTTTTTCGTACAAAGATTCTGTTAAAATGAAGATATGGATAAAAAAAAGTAATTGCTGCAAATCAATCATTTAAAGAAGGTGAAAGCATGGACTACCAAGAAATCGCGCGTCATTTTCAGACAACATCGTTTGATCCCCAACCGTTTGTGCAAACGGCGATCGATGATCGAAAGGTAAGGGAGAAGCTAGTGGAGAATGTCGTTGATGGTCAAAATCATATCAATGAGTATTTTAATAGTTATTTGATTATTAAAGAAGTAGCCACTAAAAACCCTGAGCTGATTTATGATGAGTGGGAACGGATCTGGGCACTGCATACCCACAAAAATTCCTATCATCGGTGGATCGCCCATGATCTGATCACGCAACTTCTGGTGATCGATCATGAAGACAAGTTTGAAGCAATCAAGCGAGAATATGTACTGCTGTCAAAAGAAGAAAAAATCAGTAATTACAAGAAGATGTCTGAGAATATCCAAAAGGCTATGAAGCTCAAAGACCTCAGCAAAGAAATTTCACTGTTATGGAAAATTAAGTACATGTGATGAATGAACGGATAATCAGGTTGATGGTATTGCTTTCTATTAGCTAAATCATAGAAAAAACAGGCTATCTTTTTGTGATTCAAAAAAGAGCAGATGTATCAGTAGCAAGCAGCGATTATGAAGTTTAAAAAATTGATATCTCTGCTTTTTTTAGCCTGTAGTTGACTCATTATCCGATACTGAGCGCGCGTATTTCAACATGTCGCTGTATGAAATAACAGGGAAATCTCCCTTAAGTCCTTGTAAGAAGCCAAGTGAAACTTTATACTAGAATGTAATACATATTCAAAAAAAGGACAAATAAAATGAGGACATGAGCTTTTATGAAGAAATATTGTAAGGAAAATGTGCTAGAAGCGGCGATGACGCGTTTGGAATATATTTTTGATACGTTTCCCCATGTGTATTTCTCTTTCAGTGGTGGAAAAGATAGCGGGGCCATGATCCAGTTGGCTGACCAAGTCGCACAGAAAAAAAAGAAAACCTTTGATCTGCTGATTTTAGATATCGAGGCAAATTATGATGCTACGAGAACGTTCATGGAAAAAATCAAAGCGTTACCAAGTATCAATCAAACCTTCCACTTCTGTTTGCCCTTTTACGAGGACAACAATACCAGCGTCTTTCAGCCACAATGGTTGATGTGGGATGAACAAGAACGTGAGAAGTGGGTACAGCCCATGCCAAAAGATGCGATTTCACTTGCTGATTTGGATGAATCATTGATGGAAATCTATCAGAGTGCAAATATGAACCCTGATAAGTTTTTACGAAACTTTGCTCATTGGTACGCAAGTTATCATCAGTTTGAGCCGGTTGCTTGTGGTGTGGGGATACGAACCCAGGAAAGTCTGTATCGGTATCGATCGATCACATCGCCAAAGTATAACTTTCGGAAGCAATGCTGGATCAAACGGCAAGTAGCAGATTCAATGGTCGTTAATTTTTACCCCATCTATGATTGGAAGACCGAAGATGTGTGGGGAGCCTATGCCCATTTTGACTGGCCGATCAATGGCTTTTATAAAAAGTTGTACGATCATGGCGTTCCGATCCATCAAATGCGGATCTGTCAGCCTTACGGTATGCAGCAACGAAAAGGCTTGTACCAATATGCTTTGGTGGAACCGGAAACGTGGGAACGCGTCGTAAATCGTGTGTCAGGAGCCAATTTTGGTCGCTTGTATGCCCAGACAGGATTGCTGGCGCATTACAATACGAGAAAGCCTAGTCATATGACTTGGCAAGAGTATGCGGTCTTTTTACTGGAATCAATTGGACTTTATTCAAAGAAATTACAGGATCATTATTACCGCAAAATCACGATCTTGATTGATCATTATCGAGAAAAGCACGGGATCGAAGTGGAAGATATACCCGATGTGACCAAACGTAAGGACTGGCTGAAAAACGAAGTACTCTGGCATGACTGGAAAGGGATCGCTCGTGCGTTAGAAAAAAATGATTTTTCTTTGAGTACGCGACAATATAGTTTGACGAAAAAAGATGAGTCTGAATTGTATGAGTTGGCGGTCGATTTTGGGGCGGCCTTGGGGATCGAGCATTTACCCAAGTATCAGTTAAAAAAATTGAATGCCAAATACGAGTATTTAACGAAAAAAATCACCTAACGATGGACGAGTGCGTCCTTAGAGAGGAAGGGTTTTGTGAACGAACGATTGGTTTTATTTTTTCCACCGTATAAGAAAAGTCAATTCTATCAATTGATGGGGGCTTTTTTTGCGGAACGGGTGTATCAGCAGCAATTTCCGTACTTAGTCAATGATGAGAACTGCTACTGGTACGTGATTCTTGATGACGAAAAACGGGTGACTGCTTTTTCTTATTATGAAAAAGGCGCCAACAAAGTGGAGCTAGGGGAATTTTATGAAAAAGATCCAGCCGCTCAATTTAAAAAATTTCTTTTACGGAAAATGCTGGTGGATATCAGCCGCAACTACCCAGAAGCAGAGATTCTCGCTTCTAGTAACCAGCCTAGTGAAATTGCCCTTTTGGAGTCAAAAGGGTTTGCGGTCTATCGACAAACAAAAAATTATTCATTTCTAAAAAGGAGTGTAGTCCCTCATGAGCGATATCGATTTTCCAGTGTTAGCGGCGAAGCTGATCCCAGTCAGCAAGATTCACGCGAATACGTATAATCCCAACACCGTGGCTGCTCCAGAAATGGATTTACTGGAACTGTCGATTCGAGAAGATGGCTTTACGCAGCCATTGGTTTGTTACCACGATAAGGAGCAGGATAAGTATATTTTGATCGATGGGTTTCATCGGTACATCGTAGCAAAAGACCGCTTGGAATTGCCAAGTGTTCCAGTCACGGTGATCGATAAGCCTTTTGAGAATCGCATTGCTTCAACGATTCGCCACAATCGAGCACGTGGTACCCATGGCATCGAGAAGATGGGAAACATCGTGCAGCAGTTGGTGGCTAACGAGTGGTCGGATGAACGAATTGCCAAGGAATTGGGGATGGACCGCGAAGAGGTCTTTCGCTTTAAGCAGCGTTCAGGTTTAAAAAGTGCCTTTTCTAACCATGAATTCAGCAAGTCTTGGATTGAGTTTGAAAAAAGATACTACAAAGGCAAAAAAGAGACCTGAGAGGTCGAAAAAACCATTGAAAAAACTATCTAAAAAAGCTATCTATTAGAAGATAGCGATTCGTTAATAATTCTTTTTAAATTTTGAATAGGTGTTTTTTACAACGATAACGATCAAATTGACCACCATTGACAAGCAAAGCGTCCCTAAGAGAATAGCTAGGATCACACCTAATGCGTCTCTTAGAAAGCTGAAGATCGCTTCAATGATAAACATGGTTTTTCCTCCTTTTCTCATCGTCTATTTTTTCTGACAATTGCAAAAACAGCTTCCTTGAGCAATAACTACCCAAAGACTTTGCCCTGCGGGGTACAAGCCTCAGTTTCTTGAGAACTCGTCGCTTCAAAATTGAGTATACTTTATAAATAATGAAAAAACGTTTCTATTTTTTACAATCGGAGAAAAAATCGGAAATGTTAAGAATAACGACATCTTTTCTGATTTTTATTCGATTTACATGAATAATCGTATCAGGTTGCATAAAAAAAGTAAAATGATAACAAAAAATCGAATCGAGAAAAAAAGATACTATCTTGTAACTTTATAACCGTAAGCGAATTCAAAAACCTTGCTGCACCAAGTCTTTAATACGTGAAGACTTGGTGCAGCTCTTTTGTTACCCGCTGTGACGAGGTTTACAAAATGACTGTCATCATATTTCCGTAAAAAGCATCATTGCATAAAAATCAATGCGGATTAAAACCGTTTTATAACAAAGATAGTAAGCGCATTTTTAGCTCGACGACAAAATTTTTTGTGATGCTGGGAGAAAGCATCAGTGGATGTTTTGACAATAAGCCGATCGACATGTGGGGATCAGGCAAAGGAAGCGAGACGATTTTTACTCGAGCATGAGTTTGCTCAATGATGGAACGAGGGATCAGACTGCAGTATCCAGTTCGTTCGATCAAGTAAGGAATCGTACTGATATTGCTGACAGACTCCCAATGGATCGAAGGAACCTGATTGTCAAGATAGCTTTCAATTTTTGTGCGAGCTGGACAGTCAGAATTGGAACGATAGAGATGGCTCCCTTCAAGGTCGGCTAGCTCATTGATGATTAATGGGTTTGAGATTGACGTAATGCAGCAAAGCTCTTCTTGAAACAATTCCTCGTAAGCAAAATGTTTCTCGTGAGGAAGTGAGCATAAGGCGAAATCAATTCGGTTTTCATTTAGTGCATTGGCTAATTCTAGTGTTGAGCCCACGACGATCTCGAAGTTTATTTTTGGATAGTGCTGCGAAAAATCGTGAAGCAGTGCAGGCAAAACCAAAATGTCATAGGGTTGAAGGATGCCCATCCGCAACGAATACTCGACCGTATGGGAAGCATTGATCAACTGTTCTTTGACCCGCTCCCAGTGGGCAATCAGTTCGGGTACTTCCTGTTTCAACAATTCGCCTTCCAAGGTCAATACATTGCTTTTTCCTTCCAAAAATAACGCTACTTCTAATTCGTCTTCTAACTTTTTGATATGGTTCGTAACGGTCGACTGGGCATAGTTTAGTTTGGCGGCAGCTCTAGTAAACGTACCTTCCTCGACGATTGTTTTGAAGGATTGCAGCTCCTTGATAAAATCCACGTTTGTTCCCCTCTCTTTTTACCTATTATACAAAAAAGGAGCGGGGAGAAAATTTCTTTTTTTTCTAGTAAATAAAAAAAATAGATACAAAAGTTATTTAAAACATGCAGTCTGTTTTGATCGCATGTTTCTTTGCTTTTAAAATAACGCTTCTCACAGTTGGGGCTAAGAGTAGCCGCTAAAATTTCTTTCATTAAAAATTCACGAAGCAGGCAACTTTTCAGGGATTACGAACAGCACACGAAAACAAGACAGTGGCTTTCTCCGCTGCGCTTGAATGGAAAAGCGTTTATTAGGAAAGGAATCTTGCAAAAAAGGTCTGATTTTTTTCTGATGTGAAAAAAATAGACACGCTAAGAGAAAAGAAAAATGGATACTTAGGAAAGGGCAAAATAGCAAACCGCGCAATGAAAAACTGGCGGCGCTTCCTTCAAGAAGGCCGTCAGTTTGCTTAGGTCAACGAATCGGTGTGATTCTTGGCTGAATCAGCTGTTCAATCGTTTTGTGGATGATCGTCCAGTCCGAAAGGGTGGGGACATTGGAAATGCGTAGTTGCTGAAATTTGGTGTTGCTTTTCAGATGCAAGTCAAAATTGCTGACGATCAAATCTATTTCCCGATGGATCAATTCTTGTTCATCAGGAGCCACTTCAAAAAAGTAACTGATTTCTGTATGGTCGTTTTTAAATAATTCCGTTGATGCAGCTAAGAAAGCATCTAATCCAGCACCGCCTTGAAAAGCAAAGGCTACTTTGAGGTGTTTTTTCAGCTGGGGATTAGGCGCTAACTCGCTTAACAAAGTCAATGTGACTGCGATATGTTCCAAGTGAGTAAAGGAAAAGAAGCGGCTTTGATCGTTGAAAGGTTTCAACCACTCATTCCAAGCAAGGTAATCCGTCTTGAATGTCGTTTCAACAAAGGCTTTGATCTGCGGATCAGCAAACTCATAATTGGCAGAAATCATCGTCAGCAGGCGAAGATTTACGAGATAAGCGATGATCTTGTGGGCGGCTGCAGGTGGAATAGCGACGCCAGATTTCTCTAAAAAGGCAGCCGCTTCTGCAATAATTTCTGGTCTTTCTGTATGGTGAAAAATGTAATCCGCATCGCTTTCGCCGTTGATGTCCATCGTACTATAGGAAAGACAGTGGAGCGCATTGACAAAGATCCAAAGAAGCTCTTGTTGCGGCAAGTGGATGATTCGGTATTTTTTCAAGTAATGTTCGTTTAATATTTCTGAGAAAATAGCGAAGCGTTCTTTCTCCAATAGATTGCGTTCTAAAGACGGCGGCAAGGTCAAAAAGTAAGAATAGCGCCACCTACGCTTGGCGATACTTAGCCACAGAGCCAGTCGGTAATGGCTGTAATGCAAATCTTTCTTGTTGGCTTCCTTGGCTTTTTGGACCAGTAGGCGGGCATCCGCGGGACTATCCTTATCTAAAATCGTGCTATCGCCATAAGCAGAAAAAAAGACGAACAGACAAAATCGGATGTCCGCTTCGGTACCAATAAAGTCAAGATGATTCGTGGCAATAGTTACAGAATAGGTTTGCAACGACTTGTTCATGTAGCTGATCGTCCGTAAAAGATGACTGCGAGAATAACCGAATTCAATCGTTGCTCGGTGAATAGAGTATTTTTTATTATCAATAATACTCGTCATGATTTTAAACTCCAGCGTTTCCATCCCCAGGTATTGAATGGTAGAATTGATGGAAGCGTTCGGCGCATAAGCGATCGAGACGATGTTCGTTTCTGAGAGTGTGATCTTGACCAGTTCCTTTGGCAAACTGTCACTTAAAATACTCAGCTCTTTGGTAACTGTAGGCAAAGATAGCCCTAGTAATGTCGCTAATTCTTGTGGATGATACCCTGTTGGTGCAGCATTTAGCACTTGTAAGATTTTTACTTGTCGAGAAAATGCTTTGTCCCGATGCAAGTTGATAGATAAATTTTCTAACATTGAAGTCACCACCTATCCATTGAAATTACGCTCGTTTTAAGTAAATTATATAATACTCTGCGCCAATCAAGAAGTCTTATCCCTTGAAAATTGGCGGATTTCATGTTAATGGTGCGCCGCATGTTTCATCGAGTGTGAAGCAGTCATTGAAAACAGCTTTTTTAGAAAAAGCAACCTTGCCAGTTGCAGACCTAAAACGCTTGGATTGATTGGTACAAAGATAAGTGTGAATAACGTTGGGGAAAAGAAAAAGGAGAAAAAATGAAAATGAAAAAACGCGTAATTATAAGTAAGAGCGCTTTAGTAGGGATGCTGATTTTAGGGACAACCTTTCCAAGCACATGGCCGATCGCTCAGGCAACAGAAACACAACAAACAAAGCAGCAAACACCATCAATAGACTCCACCGAGATTCAACAGGAAGCATGAATACAGGAGAAACAAGCAGTGTCTCGCTAACTGTGACAGGGATCCTATTCTTAATCGGCGGACTGGTGTTCTTGTACCGTAAGAAATCATGGAGAAAACAACAATAGGATCAACAGAAGAGCCAGAAGAATAAAACATATAGGACGAACAAGCTGGATGAATTGCTTTAAGAGAACAAATATCGATCTTTAAGCAATCACAAACATCAGCAATGTTCGTCCTGTTTTTTATATAGTGAGCAGCCGAAAGTACTCAGTTCAGCCAGCACGTGTATTTATGAAATGACCTTATCCTTCTCCAGACTAAGATAGCGATAAAAAGTCGAGCGCTTTAAGCCTGTTTGGGCACAGATATCCACAACGGCTTTTCCTTCCTTTTGATAAAGGTGCAATGCGTATTGGATCAGTGCGGGATCGATTCGTGGACGACCGCCAATATTTCCTCTAGCACGTGCGGATTCTAAGCCTTCTTTGGTCCGTTCAACGATGATGTCTCGTTCGAATTGGCTGAAGGCTTGGAAAACAGTCATCATTAATTTTCCTTGAGGGGTTTGTGTATCAAAATTTTCTTTAATACTGATGACTTTTACACCTTTCTTTTCAAAAAAGTAGACGAGATCAATCAGGTCTTTGGTACTTCTTCCTAGCCGCGAGAAACTTTCAATAATGATTTTATCGTTTTCTTTCACTCGTTTTTTTAGTTTATTTAATTCAGGACGATTTGCGCGTACACCACTGATCTTTTCAGTATAAATTTTGTTGCATTCATACCGGTCAAGTAAATCCAATTGACGAGAGAGATCCTGTTGTCTTGTGGATACACGGGCGTATCCATAAACCATATTTGTCATACAAATTCCTCCAGTTGCACAAAAAGAGTCTACATAGAGAATACCTTGTTTGTTCACTTAAGTACATATTCTAACACCAACTTAAGTAAATTTGGGAAATAGGAAGGTTTTTTTATAGACGCAAATATTGTACTATAGAAAAGAAACCAGTCGGTGAAGGAGAAACACGGAGGGCAAAATGAGAGAATTGCAGTTAAATTTTATGCTAAACAAAACGACCGTTCGATGGCTTCAAATGTTAAATACCTTTGAGCGAGAACGGACTTGTTCCATCGCAAGTTTAGCCAACAAGCTTGATGTGACCCAACGGACGATCAGCTCTGACATCAAGGAATTGAAAACCTATCTGCAGGAGGCAGCGGAATTTACTCTTGAAGCCAATGGCTATCATTTTAGGGAAACTGATCCGAAAAGATACTTGTCTCAAAAAAAGGAGCTTGTTGCAGAAGAAGGCATGTATCAAATCGTGGAAGCCATTTTCCACGGGGAATTCTGTTCGGTTGAAGAGTGGGCGCAGCGCTTATATGTATCAGAAAGTACGATGCGTCGTTATTTGAATACCGCTTCTGCGACGTTACGAAAGTATCATTTGGAGTGGATCTTGCAACCGGTGAATTTGAGTGGATCAGAAGCCAATATTCGCAAGTTTTTTAAAGATTTTTATTATGAATCAGATGTCACCCCGCATACGCTCTTGCCCCCCAAAGAACTGATCGCGTTAGTCAGTGATGCCTTCTCAAAAATTCCCACAGCGCTGGTGAATACAGGCGTTTCTCCGAGTGATTTTTATTATAGTTTGTATATTGCGATCAAGCGCTATCAACTGGGAAAGACCGTTCAGATTCCTCGATCGTTGGCAGCAATCGTCGAAACGCATGAGGCGTTTGCGATAATGAAGAACTTAGCGCCTAAAATCGAAGCGCTATACCGAGTAAGACTACCGCAACAAGAAATGATGTGGCTTTATTTAGTGACCGTGATGAAACGGACTTTGACCGAGCCTGAAAAAGAGCAGCAATTCGTTGCAGCGTTTGGGCTGTATCCTGAACTCGAAGAACTGAGTCAGCGCTTCGTGCAAGAATGGGGCATTTCCTTTCAAGAGCCTCAACAGGTCCAGACGATGATCCACGCCTTTTTCCTGTCAAAGAAAATCAATGAGCAGCTGGCGCCCGTTTTAAATCATTTGCTAACAGAAGTAAAAAATGAAGCGCAAAAGCATGGTTCTGCTGCTTATCAAAAAAATCTGGCATTTATGAAGCAGCACCAAGCGATTCTAAGGATCAGACAGGAGTATCTGTCAGATATTTGTGCCGCACTGACCCTTTACAGTGAAGCAATTAGGGAGCTTTATGCACAAAAAGTCAAACGGATTGCGTTGATAATAGAAGGTGATCTCTATGCCTGTCACACGATCCGTGCGCGCTTTTTGCGTTATGTCGGCAATGATCATCGGGTATTCTTTCCAAAAATCAATGAATTGACGAGCGATTATTTGAAGGAAAATGCCATTGATCTTGTGGTCACGAATTATAGTGAGTATTTATCAGAGTTCATCTTATCGACTGATTCTCTTTTACTCAAAGCAATCCCCGATCATCAAGACTGGCTACGAGTGATTGAAAAAATCGATCCTCAGTTAGGGCAAGCGTTAAGCGTTCCCACAACCTGATACATGTGTTGCAACACAGCATGACGAGGACATGGGTGGATAGATCAAATAGAAAAGCCGCAACCGTCACGATCGACGGGTGCGGCTTTTATTCGTTTGTCTAATAAAAAAGGGAGTTATCTGAAAATATGCCCACTGTTCCTGAATACCAAAAGATTGGGTTGTTTTGGTGAAAGAACAGCCTATGCTCAAATAATTAGTTGGCATTTACTAGTTTATCAAAAATCGCTTCAAAGGTTTTGAACGTATCACTATCTAACTGACAAAGCCATAAAAGGTAGCTTTTTTCTTTAAATGTCCATTCGATTGAAGGGTAAGAGGCAATCAAGGCATGGTATTTCTCTCGTTGTTCACTGGTAGCTAATAACCACCGCTTCTCAAAAATCTTTTTCTCTTCCATTTTTTATCTATCCCCCATAAAGAAACGTTGCCTGAAACTTCACTAACGGGCAACGTAAATCTAATGATACGCAGATCTATATTTAGAATACCAAAGAAAAATGAATTTTTTTAGAAGATGTGTAAAATTACAACGAATTTCTTTTATTTTGCTTTTTTTCGGACATTTTTTTATAGAAAAGAAGCATTTTATTGAAGGCAACTGTTGGTAAAAATGTTTCTGTCAATGCTAAGAATGAGTAGGCAGAAACCTTGTATCCTTCTTATTGAGTCAAGTGGTTACAGGTAATAACAAAAATGGACGATCCTTTTTAAATCATAAGGAATCGTCTTTTTTTATAACGCTTTTTTTTGCACAAACTTTCAAAATGCCTTATTTGAAAAGAAAATGAAAATCAATTTATTCACACAGGTTTGCAAATCTTGATTTATTGCTCGATGAGCAACCGTGTTAAATTTAACCTCGATTAAAACAATAAATTTTCGTCAAAAAAACATCTTTTTTTAGAGCTTATATATGATATTTAGTGAGTTTTTATCGAATAGGTTGTTTCGATAAGGTCTAAGACAGATTTTTTTTGAGGGAGTAAGAAAGGATGCGTGATAAAAAGTGAAATGAATCTTTAACGTACGAAAGAATAGAGAAGCAGGGGTGACTTATGAATAACTAATTTCGTGATGAAGTCACAGGTTTGTTATTGATCAGTCATCGGACAATGTTCTCCATACTAGCAACGGTGATTGGCTCAGAAGAAAATGCGGAGACTTTCTAGGACAAACTACCTGATGAGGAAGGATGAATTCGTACAAGCATCATTAACCGGAGAACATGAAAGACGGATACTACCCAAGGCAGCGAACCAATTGAACAAATCACGGACCAAAGCAATGCCGAGCCGCAATCGATCATTGGTGGATTAAAGATCATCATCGACAAACAAGAAATCAACCATAAGAAAACAGAAGATGGGGAACAAGTTTTACATACATTTACCATCACAGCAGAAAACATGGGCTCAGTTGCCGCAGGTCTAGGTTCGATTGATTTTCTTTTAGAAACTGAAGAGGGAGGCCTTCTTGAACTTGATCATACCATGGCGATGTTTGGCAATGAGATCGCTGTAGGTGAAACCATCACAGGACAAGTTTCCTTTGCTTTAGAAGAGGGACAAGTGGCGAAAAAACTGATTTATAAACCTGGTGAAGAAAAATTAGCAGAATGGGATGTTAAGAGCGAATGAAAATAAACGTTATTGGATTGGGGTATATTGGGCTACCCACAGCACTTACTTTTGCAAACCATGGGATTGAAGTCGTTGGGGTAGATGTGTCAGAAACAGTCGTTCAATCACTTCAAGCAGGTCAGGCACCCATCGAAGAACCTGACATTGATCGTTATCTAGCACAAGCTTTAGCGAAAAAGACCTTCCACGCACAGTTGGTACCAGAAAAAGCGGATGCCTTTATCATTGCCGTACCAACGCCAAATATCGCTGATCAGTTTGGTAGTTGCGACTTGTCTTACGTGAAAGCGGCGATGGCTGCCATCTTACCTTATCTTGAAAAAGGCAATACAGTCATTGTTGAATCGACCATTCAGCCCCGTACGATGGAAGACATCGTTGGACCATTTTTTGAAAAAGCAGGCTATACCATTGGAGAAGATCTCTATTTGCTGCATTGCCCAGAGCGTGTTTTGCCAGGAAAAATCTTTGAAGAGCTGGTGATGAACAACCGAATCATTGGTGGCATGACGAGTGCTTGTACCCAACAAGGCAAACGCATTTATCAGACCTTCGTCAAAGGAAACGTGCTGGAGACTTCTGCAAGTATCGCTGAGCTATCGAAATTGATGGAAAACACCTATCGGGACTTGAACATTGCACTAGCCAATGAATTGGTCCAAATTGGGGATCGCCTAAACATTGATGCACTCCAAGTGATTGCGTTAGCCAATCAGCATCCACGGGTCAATATCCATCAACCAGGACCTGGTGTCGGCGGCCATTGCTTAGCGGTTGATCCATATTTTGTGGTGGCGGCAGCACCTGAAGACGCGAAGTTGATCCGGTTGGGGCGGATGATCAATACAGAGATGCCTGAATTCATTATAAAAAAAGTCGAAGAGATCTTAGCGATCCATGGTGGAAACAAGATCGCGGTCCTAGGGTTGGCGTATAAGGGCAACATCGACGATGCCAGAGAAAGTCCAGCTGTTGAGATCGCCAAAAGACTGAAACAAAAGAACACTCTGCAGGTCACCACCTATGATCCTTATGTCGCCACTTCTGATGTTGCACACATGTCTCGTGTCGCCCGTTGTACCGATAATGGTCCAATGGAAGGCTTCTGGGGAATGCTTAAGCGAGAAAAATATTATCGGCGAAAGTTTATCAGTAGAGAAAGTCTCGTTGAAATGATCGAGAAATACATGAACTATTATAACAATGGTCGCTATCAACGATGTTTGAAGAGCAAAACACCGAGCCAATTTCATCAAGAATTATTAATGGTAGCTTAATCACTCCCCCTCTTGGACAAGCGAATAGAATAAATCCGCTTAACCAAGAAGGAGGCCAGTCGAGCAAAGTTGAGGTTAAACAAAGTAAAAAACATAAAAACTGCCTACCGAATTTCGGTAGACAGTCGTCAAAATAATTTTATTCTATTTCATTGTCCACTTGACGGGGAGCCCAGCAGAATCACGTTGTCTTTTTTCATCAAGCTGTTGCAAACTGGCTGTTATATAGTTGGGCGTAAAGGGAATCTTGTGCCAATAATTCTATATGGGAGCCTTTTTCGACGACGGAGCCGTCTTTCATCACTAGAATCAAGTCAGCGTTTTTGATGGTAGAAAGACGATGGGCGATGATAAAGCTGGTCCGTCCTTGGGTCAAACGATCCATCGCCGTTTGGATCATTTGTTCCGTCCGCGTGTCGACACTGGAGGTGGCTTCATCGAGGATCAGAATCGTTGGGTCTGCTAAAATCGCCCGAGCGATCGTCAACAATTGTTGTTGTCCTTGTGACAGTTCGCTTTCGGAACCAATGACGGTATCGTAACCGTTGGGCAGGGTCCGCACGAAGTGGTCGCATTGGGCGGCTTTGGCGGCAGCCAAGATGTCTTCTCGAGTGGCATCGGGATTGCCATAAGCGATATTTTCAGCGATGGTTCCTTGGAATAGCCACGTATCTTGCAGCACCATACCGAATTTTTTTCGTACTGCTGGTGCCGAAAAGGACATCATGTCTTGATCGTCCAGCAAGATCTTCCCACCATTCAATGGATAAAAGCGCATCAAAAGATTGATCATGGTGGTTTTTCCAGCACCTGTTGGTCCAACGATCGCGACCGTTTGTTTTGGTTTGACGGAAAATTCGACGTTTTCCATCAAGAGTTTTTCCTTTCTGTAGCCAAAGGAGACGTGTTGAAAATCGATTTTTCCTTTGATAGTTTGTGGAACTGGCAGTTGTTGGGTCGCAGTTTCTTCTTCAGGATAATCAAGGATCTCAAAAATTCGTTCGAGAGATGCTAAGGCACTTTGCAAGGTGTTCATAATATAAGAGGCTTGCGTGATCGGTTCAGACACTTGGTTGATGTATTGCAGATAGGCTTGTACGAGACCAATGGATAATTGCCCTTGCAACACCATCAGACCACCAACGATGGCGCTTAAGATAAAGCCGATTTGATTGATAAAGCGCACGAAAGGATTGATAGCTGCACTGACGAACTGTGCTTTTCGAAAGGCTTTAAATTGGGCTTCACTCAATTCCGCCATTTCCGCTTCAACGGCAACTTGTTGGTTGTAGGATTTGATCAGCGGATTTGCGGTATAAAACTCTTCCGCACGACTGCTGACTGCACCTAATGTTTCTTGGTTTTTGGTAAAGTAGCTCAAGTTTTTTCGTGCGAGAACGGTAGTCACAAAAGCACTCAAAAGCAAAATCAGGACCACGCCGATCGTCAGTAATGGGCTGAGATAAAGCATGGCGATCAAGCCGAAGGTAATGCTGATGGTTGCGGTGATCAGCTGCATCAAACCGACTTGTAAGACCTCGGATACTTTATCTAAATCGAGAATCACTCGGCTTAAAATATCGCCAGTATGATGTTTGTCGTAAAAACTGATAGGCAGGCGATTGAATTTGTCACTGATTTGTTTGCGTAAAGTCAAGGTCAGGGTTTCACTGACACTGGCCATCGTATACTCTTGCAGCAAGGAAAAGAGACTGATCAAAAGCCACGTTCCCGCTAAAAGGACGACTGGACCTAAAATACTTTGCCAAAAATCATTGATCTGCCAGCCTTCTTGTTGAAACAAGGCAATCAGATTATCCAGTCCACGCCCCAAGATCAAAGGGGCGATGGACATTAGTAAGGAAAAGAACAAGGCGGAAGCGATAATCAGTAGAAAGCGGGCTTTTTGTTCCATCAGCAAACGCAGCAAACGTCGGCTTGTATGTTTCATGTTTTTTGGGGTATCCATTGGTTGTTTACTCATCCTTCATTCCTCCCATTCCTTGAGATGAGGCAAACTCTTGATAAGTTTGGCAATTGCGTAATAATTCTTCGTGGGTTCCTTTACCGACCATTTTGCCGTTATCCAAGACAATGATTTGATCGGCATTTTTGACGGTCGATACCCGCTGAGCCACGATAATGACGGCGGCATCTTTCGTGTATTCTTTCAATGCACGCCGCAAATTGGCGTCTGTTTGATAATCCAAAGCAGAAAAACTGTCGTCAAAGAAGTAGATTTCTGCTGGCTTTGTCAGCGCTCGGGCAATACTCAGTCGTTGCTTTTGACCGCCAGAGAAATTGCTGCCTTTTTGAGCAACCGGACTTTCATAACCTTCAGGCAAGCCTTCAATAAATGACTTGGCTTGAGCAACTTCAGCGGCTTTTGCCATCGCCTCACGGGTTGCTGGACGATTGCCGAAACGCAAGGTTTCTTGAATCGTGCCGCTAAGCAAGAGCGCTTTTTGCGGGACATAACTAATTTGGTCCCGTAATTCGGCTTGAGAGATCTCTTTGATGTTGCGGCCAAAAAGCGTGATCGAACCAGCAGTCACATCTTTGAAACGCAACAGCGCTTTGGCGATGGTGCTTTTGCCAGAGCCAGTTCCGCCAACGATCGCTGTCGTTTTGCCTCGGTGGATCTCAAAGCTGATATCTTCTAAGACAGGTTCTTCGGCGCCTTCATACGTAAACTGCACGTGATTGAAAGCTGCGATCGTTTCTGACACGGCAGTCTTGTTTAAGGTTTGGTCACCGTCGATCAAATCAATTGGTTCTTCCAAAACTTCTGTGATCCGTTGCAAGGAAGTCAAGCCTTTAGGCACCATCACGATCACCATCGCTGCCATAGTCAAAAACCAGAGACTCAGGATCGTGTATTCGATGATGGCAGTAATACTACCAATAGCAAGGTGGCCCTGCAGACTTTGATAGCCGCCGTAGACAAGGATAGTCGAAATCGAGAGTCCCATTACTAAATTGACGGTCGGATTCAAGACAGCAAAGAGGCGATTGACTTGGATCATGGTTTTCGCATATTCCGTCAGTGTTTGATCTGTCCGTTCTTTTTCGTAAGCAGCTTTGTCGAATGCTCGAATCACCCGAGCGCCAGTAAAGGTTTCTCGTAAGATCCGCATCATTTTATCGACTAGTTTTTGCGTGATTTGTGATAATGGGATCGCTTTGCGAATCACTCCATAAGCGATCATTGAAAAACATAGGATCGCGACGATTGGGACCCAAATCATCCGTAAAGAGACGGTGCCGGTTAGAAAAATTGAAGCAGCGACGATCATTGGGGCTGGCAAAATCATTTGCAGCGCCATCATCAAAATTTGTTGGATGTTGTTGATGTCGCTGGTGGTACGTGCCAGCAAAGTGGGCGTACCATAGCCATCAACAGCGGATACAGAGAGTTCTTGTGTTTTTTTGAAAAGGCGCATCCGCAAAAAATGCCCGAATTTTCCTGAAAGGTGGGCAGATAAATAACTACCGCCTACAGAGACGATCACGGTGCCGATGGCAATGGCAAACATCCACCAGCCATTGTGCCAAATGGCTGTCGTGTCGACTTTCAAGATCCCTTCATCAATGATTTTTGCCAAAAAATACGGCAACAAGAGTGTGCCGAAGGATTGGACCAGCATCAAAAGAAATAAACTGAAAAAGAAGCGTCGTTCTTCTTTATAAAATAACTGTAATTGTTTCATGATTTCCCTCCAAAAATGTCGTTCTATGGTAGAATAAACTGTAACGTTACGTTACAGTCAAGCAAGGAGTGAAATTTTTTTGAAAAAACAATTGACCATCAGTGAGATGTCCGCTTATGCTGGCGTGAGTCGGCGCACATTGATTTATTACGATCAGATCGATTTATTCAAACCGCATTCGATTGGAGAAAACGGCTATCGCTACTACGGCTTTGAACAATGCCTTGAGTTAGACGTGATTTTGCTCTTGCGTTCTTTAGACATGCCCTTGCAAGACATTCGACAATTTTTGAAAAACCGCAACCCTGAATACACGCAAAAGGAACTTGTGGAACGGCGAGGAGAAGTTCGTGCCAAAATCGCTGCGCTGCAAGAATTGGAACGAACCTTCGATCGCTACATCCAGCGCTATGAAAAAGTACAGAAAGCCGATTTTGAGACCTTTACGATAGCGCACCACGAAGCAGAGGCGTTTATCGTTTCCGAAGAGATCGCTGGCGATGATCCAGAATCTGCTTATCAAGTGTACGCCCGTTTTTATCCGCTAGTGGATTATAAAGATGCCTTCAGTGGCTACCCCATCGGCTTTTTAAGTGCTGGAACGACATTAGAGGATCAGACCTTTCACGCATCGCCTTATCGGGCACTGATCTTGATTCCCCAAGATCGGCTGCATCTCTATCCTGAAAAGCTGATCATCACGCGTCCTACTGGCACGTATGTGTCTGGGTTTGTCAGTGAGGGAGAGGAGCAAATTGCTGCTTTTACCCATCGCATCCAAGCCTTTCTAAAAGAGAATCAGTTAAAGATCGATGGCGATGTTTGGGAATTGTTATGGCAAGATGAAGTCTTTACCGCCCAAAAAGAATTGCAGATATTTGAAGTGATGGTTCCAGTGAAGCCCGAGTAATGGACGAGGCACGCATATCTGTAGGAACCGAAAATCAAGATACGCAATCGCAATGGTTGTTGCGGGCTTTTCAATGGAAGCAAAATAGAAGCAAAGGAGATGGACGAAGCCAGATCGTATCCCTACAAAGAGCCCTGTGAAGCGTTGAAATTCCCATTTTCCTTTTTTCTCGTTATACTTGAAAGAACAGATGAGAAAAAAGGGGAAATTTTAATGAAAAAAGAAACAGGATTACGCTCGCTTTATGCGTTGATTGGTGTCGCCATTTTAGGATTCGGGGCGGCATTGCTGCGGGTCGGCGGAGTGGGACTAGATCCATACACGGCAGCCAATATCGGTGTCGGCGAGCTGCTAGGGTTATCCCTTGGGGTCTATCAATTGATGATCAATATCGCTGTCCTAGTATTGATTTTTATCTTTGGCCGTCGCCATATCGGTATCGGGACGGTCATCAATATGGTGCTGACAGGATTCTTCATCGACTTTTATACCAACGTTTTTGATTGGTTATCCGTCGGTCCAAATAACTGGTGGCAGCAAGGCTTGTTCTTGTTGATCGGGATCATCTTCTTTACCTTCGGTGCGTCGTTTTATATGTCAGCGAATTTGGGCAGCGCCCCCTATGACGCGATCGCCCCAACCATCGTCGATCAGACGAAAGCCAACTATCGAGTGGTGCGGGTGATTCAAGACGTTGCCTTTGCCTTGATTGGGCTCTTCACAGGCGGGCCTATTGGAATCGGAACCTTCATCAGTGCCTTTTTAGTGGGCCCACTGATCAAATTCTGGGACAACCGTGTCTCTCAGCCATTCATCGAAAGCAGTGTCAAAAAAGCGATTTTTAAATAAAAAAGGTCTGCAGCAAAGAGAAGTCGAAGCGATTAGTCGCCCACTTCACTTTGCTGCAGTTTTTTTGCCATTTGATCAAGGAATTCTTGCATAATTGCTTCTCAGTCGCTAGAATAAAAAAGCCGAGGAGGGGTAAGTATGCAATTACCAACACCATTTATTGAAAAATACCAACGGTTGCTAGGAGAAGAAGCACCAGCTTTTTTTACCGCTTTGACCGATAATCAGCCAGTCAAAGGCTTTCGCTTGAATGTTGCTAAGCCGCACGCACAAGCGATGCTGGCAAAATATGGACCAGCCGCTGTACCTGCCCCCTATGCAGAAGCTGCTTATATTGGCGAAGTCAAAGGCCGTTCGCTGCTCCATCAAGCTGGCTATGTCTACAGCCAAGAACCTAGTGCGATGATCGTAGCAACGATCGCAGCCGCTCAACCAGGGGAGCGGGTCTTAGATTTATGTGCGGCACCAGGGGGCAAAACAACGCAGCTGGCAAGCCAATTACAAGGAAAAGGGCTGCTTGTAGCAAATGAGATTTTCCCGAAGCGTGCCAAAATCCTATCAGAAAATGTGGAGCGTTGGGGCTTTCCGAATGTAGTCGTCACCAATCAGGCTCCACAAGAATTGAGCCGCCATTTTCCTCAGTTTTTTGACAAGATCGTAGTGGACGCCCCATGTTCTGGTGAAGGGATGTTTCGTAAAGATCCCGTCGCCTTAGAAGAATGGCAAGCAGAAACACCTGATCAGTGTGCGATCCGGCAAAAAGACATTTTGGCACAAGCCGTTACGATGCTAAAACCGGGGGGCCAGCTGATCTATTCCACCTGTACCTTTGCCCCAGAAGAAAACGAAGCGATGATGGCTTGGTTAATGGAGGAGTATCCCTTCACGATCGAAGCGATCGACTTGGACAATGTATCTCATGGGCGCAGGGAGTGGGGAGCTGCACCTGGGATTGAGAAAACCATCCGCTTATGGCCGCATTTAAACCAAGGAGAAGGTCATTTCGCTGCGAAATTGACCTCCCAAGCAGAAGCAGCGCCAGTGAAAAAGAAGAAAAAAGGCAAAGGAGCGACAGCCAAGAGCCCATTAGATGCAGCGACTCAAAAGTTGTGGCAAGCCTTTCGCAAGGAATTTCCTTTTTTACAGGCACTGAATGCGACGCCACAGCTGCTAGGAGAAAACCTCTGGCTCGTTCCTGAAGAAATGCCTTCTTTAAAAGGGATCAAGTTTATGCGCCCAGGTTTGCACGTCGGCGTCGTTAAGAAGAATCGGATCGAGCCAAGTTATGCGTTGGCATTGGCGATCCATGCAGAAGAAGGGGCACCGACAGTGCCGATCACTTTGCCGCAATGGCAGTATTATGTGGCGGGTGAAACCTTGAGCGTGCCAGGAAATGCTGGGTGGGTGATTTTGACAGTCGATGAGATCCCAGTCGGTTTTGGAAAACAAGTCCAAGGAACCGTGAAAAACTTCTTTCCTAAAGGATTAAGATTCAAAGCGATTTAAACGAAATAGTGTTTTTATTTCAGTCCTCGTGCTATGATGGAAGTAGCAAAATAAGGGAGCTGATCGATATGAAAACATCATCAAAAGTAACGATTGGATTAAGCATTGCAGCGATCGCTGGGATCACTACTGCCGTCGTTGTATCAGACAAAGTATTCAATAAAGTACGCTTCGCTTGCAACCGACACAAAGTAAAGAAATTTGTCGATGACAAATTCAACGGCAATGAAAAATTGCTGGATGTCGTAGACGGCTTATCTGACAATGAATTGGATTCGTTGTTAGGTGTGATGAAAAAAGTCAATGAGGGCCGCAACAAAATCTCTGTTTACGGAGACAATATCAAAGATTCGACAGAACATGTCAAAGACAAGTTGACGAGCTTTGTTGATTCCGTCTTTTAAGCCAATCATTCCATTTGAAACTCGCAGGGACATCGGTCTTTGCGAGTTTTTCTCGTCTTTCTAAGCGTTTTTCGTTATACTAACAAGGAAATGCACGAAATGGTGCGAGGTAGAGGAGTGAAAGTGAAGTCGTGGAAAAAACAAGTACCTTGACTGCCGAGGAAAAAGCGTTCTTTATGGAAGAAGCAATCAAAGAAGCTCGAAAAGCAGAAGGGTTGGCAGAAGTACCGATCGGTGCTGTCGTCGTCTTGGATGGTAAAATCATTGGTCGTGGGCACAATCTACGAGAAACGCAGCAGCAAGCCGCAGCGCATGCGGAGATGTTTGCGATCGAAGAAGCCTGTCGCACTGTCGGAAGTTGGCGCTTAGAACAAGCGCAGCTGTTTGTGACCTTGGAACCATGCCCGATGTGTAGTGGGGCGATGTTATTGGCACGGGTGGAAGAAGTGTATTTTGGTGCCTACGATCCCAAAGGCGGCACTGCTGGTACATTGATGAATTTATTGGAAGATGAGCGCTTCAACCATTGGTCCTATGTGGAAGGCGGCATTTTAGAAGAAGCATGCGGCCAGCTGCTAACAGATTTTTTCAGAGCATTACGAGAAAAGAAAAAACAAAAAAAGGCTGGCAATCTTTAACGAAATACGTTATACTAAGTTTTGCCGAAAGGCTAGGACAATGGAGGTCTTGTGAAGCGTGTCAGATCCGGAAGGAAGCAGCACTAAGCAGGATTCTCCATGTGTCTGATTGAAAAACTGCCTGCTATTGAAGAAAGCAGTAGTACTAATTGAATCGATCATCATTCAAACCTGAGACAGACTGTCTTAGGTTTTTTTATTGTCTGAAAGTCTTTAGTTGAGTCTTCTCTTTGATAAATTTTCATGATCAATTTTTAGCCAATCTAGTAAAAAGTGAATCACGATTGTTTGATTGTAGGTGAAGAATTGCTGATTAGCTAGTTACTTTTTTACGACTTTCTTGTGTATTTTCGAAGGTAGTCAGAGGTTGATCGTTTTAAAGTATCAAATTTATTTTCGTCATATTTCGCAATGTGCACCAGAAATGCAATCGTTTGATTTTGTTCGAAAAAAGTTTCATAGTGGTTAAGCTTGAAAAAAACATCCGTTGCCATGAAAGCCATTCGTTTATTGGCATTATGAAAGGGATGTTTTTTGATTAAGTTGATTAGAAGGATTGCAGCTTTTTCCTCCATTGAGGGATATAATTCTTTTGAAAAAACGATTTGTTGCGGTTGTTTTACAGCCATGGCTAATCCAGATGGATCACGCAAGCCGATCTCTTCATTTGGTGTTTGACTTTTGATAAGCACGACATTCATTTTTATGATTTGTTTTTCTGATAAGTAGATTGTCAATGATTTGCGAGCTCCTTATACATCTCTTCATATTGAGAAAAAGATTGATCGATTAAACGATTGATTTCAAGTTCCTGCTCAGAAGGTAATGACTTTTTCGTGATTGCAGCAGCTAATTTGTCTTCATCAACAAATACGTAATCATTTTCTTGAATTCCTATTTTTTCTAATAATTCTTTCGATAATGTTAAAACAACTGAATTTCCGCTCTTTCTAATTTTTCGTTCTTGAATACTCACTTTACATCTCCTCCTTATATCGTATATACAGTATATACGATAAACGAGAATTACTCAATAATTGTATGATCGTATGTTGGTGCTATATATTTTGGATCGTATTTGCTTGGAAAAAAATCATTCCAACAATTGAGCAAAACATGGCGGTACTTTTTGACAAATGACTGCCTATTTATTCCATTCTTTTCCAAGCATTCCAATGGTTTCCCAGAGATTTTATGCTATGCTTATTTTGTAGAGACTTCCGTCGTCTTTCTACTGGCAACCCTTGATGCCAAGAGAAATGGATAGTGATTTCAGGCGACGTATTTGAAAAGAGGCGCACAATGGAAAAAATTACGATTATCCATACGAACGATCTGCATTCCCACCTAGAACATTGGCCGAAGATGCGGCGTTATTTGGATCAAAGAAAACGAGAAGCGGATACGACCGAAGAGACAGTGATCGCAGTCGACTTAGGCGACTTTGTCGATCGTTGGCATCCTTTGACAGAAGCAACTGACGGCAAGGCGAATGTCGATTTGATGAATCAAGGACATTACGATGCGGTGACGATTGGGAACAATGAAGGGGTCGGCAATCCCAAAGAGGTCTTGCAGCATTTATATGACCAAGCAGCATTTCCTGTCATTTTAGGCAATTTATTTGATAAACAGGATTTACGTCCACCCAAATGGGCACAAGAATACAAAATCATGGAAAGCAATCAAGGCGCCAAAATCGGTCTGATCGCTTTTACAGCACCGTTTCCGCTGACATATGCCCCAAACGGCTGGGACATTCGCGAACCCTTGGAGATTTTACCTTCATTGGTGCAGCATTTGCGCCCCGAGGTCGATCTGCTGGTCTTGATGAGCCATCTAGGCATCAATGCTGACCGCCAGATTGCGAGGGACTTTCCAGAACTAAATGTTATATTAGGTTCCCACACGCACCATTTGTTTGAAAAGGGCGAAGTCATCAACGGGGTTCAAATTGGGGCAGCTGGCAAGTTTGGTTTTAACATTGGCGAAGTCGAAGTGGTCTTAGATGATCACCACCGCCCGATCAAGCATCGCGCCCGTGTGATTCCGACGGATTCGTTGGTGGCTTTTCCGCAAGATGAGGAAGAGATCGCCGAATATCTGTCGATCGGCCATCGCTTGTTGCGGGCAAATCAGGTGGCAGAAATTCCAGCAGCGTTTACGAGGGATTGGCAAAGTGAACATTCCTTGGTTCGGGAGGCGCTTTTGGCATTATGTGCCAAAGGACAGACGGATGCCGCCATCTTAAATACGGGGCTATTTTTAGATGATTTGCCGCAAGGACGGGTCGATCAAGATCAACTGCACACGATTTTACCCCATCCGATGCATTTGATTCGGGTGACGCTGCAAGGCGCGGATGTCATTCGATTGATCTTAGAGATGGAAAAAAATCGCAACTTTTTGCGCAATTTCCCAATTATGGGAATGGGTTTTCGAGGGAAGATTTTTGGCGAACTGGTTTATGAAGGCATCCGCTTTGATGAAAAAAACCACCAAGTATTGTGGAAACAAGAGCCCGTCGATCCTGCTCAAAGCTACACGTTGACCCTTGTGGATCACTACTTGTTTATTCCGTTTTTCCCGACGATCGAGATTGCTGGAACCGTTGAGTTTCTTTTTCCAGACTTTATTCGCACAGTGGTCGGTGATTACCTGAGCCAGAAATACCCCATCCAGTAGTTCGTCACTCCTCCAGCTGGATTTTGCGAGAAAACCGCGACTATCATTGGGGAATAAAACAAGGTATAATAAACAGCAGGTGGTGAAAAAATGACCGAAAAACAAACGATCACAGATGAGATGACATCTGTACTAGAAGAAATTATTGAAGAACCAGCGAAACAACCGCAAAAAGGCGAGTTGGTGACTTTGTTAAATGATGAAGAATTAATGATTGGCAATCGACAATACAAATTGGTCATGGATTATCGTGAAGGCTTCAATCCAGAAAAACTTGGCGAGCGTTACAGTGAAGTGTTGGCACGTTATGATTATATTGTAGGCGATTGGGGTTATGAGCAGCTGCGTTTGAAAGGCTTTTTTGAAAAAGATAACCGCAAAGCATTACCCGATCAGCGTATCGACATGCTGGAAGACTATTTGTATGAGTATTGTAACTTCGGTTGTGCCTATTTCGTGATCCAACGAGTTGGCGGCAAAAAAGAAAAAAGTACCTCTCGCCGACGCAAGAAAAAGCCAACCCAAAACAATCAAAATCAAAACACACAACAAAACGCCCATATAGAAGAAAAGCGTGACACAGTACCGCAGAAAAAAAGCAAACCAACGATCAAAAATCGTAAACCAAAAGAAAAGAACGTCAAAAAAACCGAAACAACCACGGTGAAAAAAGGCAAAAAAGAGTTTACGATTCGACAAAGGGAAGAATAAGATGAAATATAAAGGCTATTTGATTGATTTAGACGGCACGATTTATTTAGGAAAAGCGCCGATCCCTGCTGGGAAACGCTTCGTAGAGTCCTTACAAGAAAAAGGACTGCCCTATTTATTTGTGACCAATAATACGACCCGCAGTCCCGAAGTCGTGGCGCAGCGATTAGCGGATGAATTTTCGATCCATGTGGCACCAGAAACGATCTATACCGCAAGCTTGGCGACAATCGATTTTATGAAAGATCATGGCAAAGGCCGCAAAGTATTTGTGATTGGCGAAGCGGGGTTGATCGATTTGATCTTAGCTGCTGGGTTTGAGTGGGAGGAAACCAACCCGGATTATGTCGTGGTTGGCTTAGACAACCACGTGACGTATGAAAAATTTGTTTTAGCAACGTTAGCGATCCAAAAAGGAGCAACCTTTATCGGGACCAATCCAGACAAAAATATCCCGACGGAAAGAGGTTTATTACCTGGTGCAGGTTCACTGATCGCAATGGTGGAGACTGCCACCCAAACGCAACCGATCTTTATTGGCAAACCAGAAGCCATCATTATGGAAAAAGCGGTGGCACACATCGGCTTATCAAAAGAAGAGGTCTTGATGGTGGGGGACAATTACGAAACCGATATTCGCTCGGGGATCCAAAACGGGATCGATTCTTTGCTCGTATTATCTGGCTTTACCCCGAAAGCGGCAGTTCCGACATTACCAGTAGCACCAACCTATGTGGTTGATTCTTTAGATGAGTGGGATTTTGAACAATGAAAAAACAAGTGTGGCTTGAACGCTTAGGATTTGTCTGCTTGTTTTTGTTTTTGGTCAGTCTGGCGATCACCCTAACGATCAATTTTCGACCGTTATATTGGTTTGATGTCGATCACTTGAATCTGCTGGATTATACCTCGCTATCAAGAGAAGAGTTGTTGAAGAACTATGGCTTATTGTTAGATTTTCTAAACAATCCCTTTGCAAGTACGCTCGCCTTGCCAGATTTTCCAATGTCTGAAGCTGGCGCTGGGCATTTTTACGATGTGAAACAGTTGTTTCTATTAAATTATGCCGTGATGATCGTCACTTTGCTGCCCAGTATCTGGTTCGTCAATCGGTTACGGCAAAAACAACAGCAATGGCGCTTGATTCGTCCCTTTCAATGGGGAATGATTTTACCGCTGATTTTCGGGTTTTTGATGGCTGTCGGCTTTGACCGCTTTTTCGTTACGTTCCATGAGATTTTCTTCAGTAACGACGATTGGCTCTTTAATCCAGCCACCGATCCGATCATCAACGTGCTGCCAGAAACGTTTTTCATGCATTGCTTTATTCTCTTTTTCGTCTTGATTGAAGTCTTCTTTTTTGCCTTCTATTGGTGGGGCAAACGAGGCTTGAAAAAAACAGCATAATGAAAAAAAGGCCAACGATCCCCTTCCTTTGAGGGAGGCGAATCGTCGGTCTTTTTTTTATTGTGTAATGTAATGAGATTTACTTGGGTGTTGATGGGCTAAGCGACTTGCGGCAGAAGCTGCGATGGCACCTACGATATCATCTAAAAAGGTGTGAACGCGGGGACCGTCATGCTTGTTCAGTTCTTTCAAAATACCCGGTTTGACTTTATCAATGTATCCGTAGTTAGTAAAGCCGATCGAGCCGTACACGTTGACGATGGATAGAGCGAGGATCTCATCGATCCCATAAAGCCCTTCGTCTTCTTTAACGATTTCTTGCAGTGGATGCAGCAGTTGATTTTCTTCTGCCAAAATATCCAATTGGACACCCGTTAAAATCGTATTGTGGACTTCCCGCTTGCTTAAGACAGCGTTGACGCTTTCGATACACATCTCCAAGGTGATGCCTTCAATGTAGTCTTTTTGCAAGAACATCACCAATTCGCCAATGTCTTGCAGCGAGACACCGCGGTCGGCTAACAATTCTCTTGCTTTGTCTTCAAGTGTTTTGCTTTCTAATACCATATAGTTCCCCTCCATGTAAAAATAGTTTATTCAAAAGTCAACATGCGACTGATGGATTGCGATCATAAGTAGTGGCCTATTCCAGTTGCAGGCCATGCCATTTGGGTGTTAATCCCTTCTGACATCCACTGAAGCACAGGTGTTGGCTAGTTCTGCTTTGGCTGCCACTGCCCAAGGATGGGGGACCACCAAGTCACCAGCAAAAAGCCAGTCCATATAATACCCAGCGGCGGCTTCCAAGGAATCATCGAGGCGGTCTAATAAGCCGGTTAAGAAAGGCGCTTGATCTTTGCGATCCCATTTGATTTTGTCGGCTAAAAAAACAACTAGATCGAGACGACGATAATGGGCCTTTAAGGTGGTATGACAGCTGATGGCGGACAGAATGTCTGGATCAGACACCTGAAAAACCGTTTTTGCCAACGAAGCGGATTGCTGCTGATGCAGCAAAAAAGGTGCTTGCCGCTCCGCATCTAAGATCGGTTCGCCTACTGCTATCTGCAAGGCGATTCGCTGGTCATTAGGGATGACGACGCTGACATCGTGCAGCAGTGCTGCCAAGTAAGCTTTCTCCGCATTGACTTGAAACCGTTCTGCCAATCGTTTGGCTTCTTGGGCAACGGCTAGATTGTGGACCGCCGTTTCGGCATGATCGAAGGCTTCCAGATACTGAACCATTTGCTCAGTGAGGGTCTCTCCCTGTAAAGGGAGAGTATAGGTGGCAAGTTGACGTTGACCAGCTTGTTTCATCTCAGCTACTCCTTAAAAAGACTTGTACTATGGGCAGGTTGTGTCCGCGTTTTGGGATCAATGTAGTGGAGCGCATTGTTCACCGCAGTTGGGGCTTCCCCGAAACCAGTAGCGATCAGGTCGACTTTTCCATCGTATAAAACGACATCCCCACAGCCATAGATCCCAGGAACAGACGTACTCATATCTGAAGAGACGAAGACTCCTTGGCGGCTGCTTTTCATGCCCCAATCCTTGATGTTCAATGTGGAAGAAAAACCGTAATTGACGATCAAAGCATCCAATGAAAGGCTGACTGTTTCATCACCTTTGACTTGCTGCAACGAGACACCAGTCAAACGTTGCTCTCCTTGGATCTCTTGGATCACATAAGGAGTCAAAATGTTGACGGCAGAAGCCTGTAATTTGCTGACGCTATGTTCATGGGCACGAAATTCAGGACGGCGATGGATCAAGTAGACTTCACTAGCGATCGGCTCTAGCATCAATGCCCAATCGATGGCAGAATCGCCGCCACCGGCAATCGCTACTTTGCGTCCAGCATACTTCATCAAATCGGTGACAAAATAGTCTAAGCCGTATCCTTCAAACCGCTCGCTTTCTGGCAAAGTCAGTTTGCGCGGCTGAAAGGAGCCGTTTCCTAAAGCCAAAATCACGGCTTTCGAGTAATGGATTCCTTTGTCGGTGGTGACTTCGATATAGTCTTCTTGTTTTTCGACCGACAAGACGGTTTCTTCTAAACAATATTGGTGATTGAAGGTCGTCAACTGTTTTTCCAGGTTTTGGACAAGATCGCCCGCTTTGATTTTCGGATAACCTGGGATATCGTAGATATATTTTTCTGGGTATAAAGTAGCAAGCTGACCGCCTAATTGCGGCAAGCTGTCGATGATCTTGGTTTTGGCGTTACGCATACCGGCATAGAAAGCAGAAAACATCCCGCTAGGTCCCGCGCCGATAATCGTTATATCAAAAATATCCATGTTATTCCTCTTTTCTAACCACGTTGGGGTGAAGCGTGTTCGTATTGTACGAATAGCTTCATTATAGCAAAAATTATCCAAACTAGCATTTTTTCAATTTTCTGCTATCATGGATTTATGAGAGAGAAGGAGGAGTTAATGTGTCTGAATTTCCACAGTTAGCATTAGAAAAACAAACTGGCCATAAAGCAGTCATCAAAACCAATCGTGGGGATGTAGTTGTACAATTGTTCCCAGAATTGGCACCAAAAACAGTGAAAAACTTCGTTGAATTAGCGAAAAAAGGGTATTACGATGGGATCATCTTCCACCGTGTCATTCCTGATTTTATGATTCAAGGCGGCGATCCAACTGGTACAGGGATGGGCGGCGAAAGCATCTATGGTGGCAGCTTTGAAGATGAATTTTCAAAAGAATTGTTCAATCTTCGTGGCGCTTTATCCATGGCAAACGCTGGTCCGAATACTAACGGCAGCCAGTTTTTCATCGTAAACAATCAAAATGTTCCTAGCAACATGTTAGGTCAATTAGAAGGTGCTGGTTATCCAGCTGAAATCATCGAAGCGTATCAAGCAGGTGGTACTCCTTGGTTAGATTTCCGTCACACAGTCTTCGGTCATGTGATCGAAGGAATGTCAGTCGTTGATGAAATCGCTGGCGTGCAACGAGGACCACAAGATCGTCCAGTGCATGATGTAGTGATCGAAACGATCGAAATCAGCGAATAAAACAAAAGAACCCAAA
This sequence comes from Candidatus Enterococcus avicola, assembly GCF_047470845.1. NCBI lineage: Bacteria > Bacillati > Bacillota > Bacilli > Lactobacillales > Enterococcaceae > Enterococcus > Candidatus Enterococcus avicola. The sequence goes on from NZ_JBLGTY010000015.1 coordinate 89,855, forward strand.
AGCAGTTTCAACGGTCATCCTCAAGGAGGTCGTTGAAATGGCAGCTTTAGGGTTCTTTTTTTCATAAGAAAGAGTTAACCGATCGGTTGGTCTTTAAACGCGGCGGCGATTTGATTGAGTGCTTTTTCTAATAGCTCTTTAGGACAGGCAAAGTTCAGCCGCATATGGTGACTGCCGCGAGGACCAAAGATACTTCCTTGATTCAATACGACATTGGCTTCTTTGATCAGTTTGCGCTGCAGCTGATTGTCCGTTAGGCCATAGGCAGAAAAATCCAGCCAGATCAAGTAAGTACCTTCGGGTTTTTGAAAGGTCACTGCTGGGAGTTGTTCAGTCAAAAAGTCGCAGACAAAGGTGCGATTTGCTTCTAAATAGGACAAAAGTTCTTCTAACCATGCTTCAGATTCACGATACGCTGCTTCAGTAGCGACCACCCCAAACGTATTAATTTCCCCTTGAACGTTGCGTTCTTGTGTTTTTGCAAATTGGCTGCGCAAGGTTTTGTCTTTGATGAATACCATCGAATTTTTGATCCCAGCTAAATTAAAGGTCTTGGTTGCTGAGGTCAAGATGATCGAAAAATCGGCAAAGCTTGGCTCGACTGTTTGGAAAGAGACAAATTGATTTGGTGCAAAAACGATGTCTTGATGGATCTCATCACTGACAACGATCACCTGGTGCTTTTGACAAATACGGCCGATCGTCAGCAGTTCTTCTTTTGACCACACGCGACCGCCAGGATTATGAGGATTACATAGAAGAAACAATTTTACCTTCTTTTCGATGATGGTTTGTTCCATCGCCTCAAAATCGATGACGAAGTGGCCCTCTTTTTCTAGTAACGGTTCTTGAATTAAGGTCCGCTGATTGTTTTTGACAACATGGGCAAAGGGATGGTAGACCGGATCGTGGATCAATACGGCATCTCCTTCTTGCGTATAACTTTGGATCGCCAGTGCAATACTAGGGACCACACCGCTGTTAAAAAGGATCGCTTCCTTATTGATGGTATAACCATGACGTCTTTGCTGCCAATCGATGATGGATTCAAGCAGCGAATCAGGGATAGTGGAGTACCCATAGATCCCTTGGGCAACTGCTTTTTCTAACGCTTTTTTCACAGGTTCTGGTGCCAGAAAATCCATGTCGGCTACCCAAAGCGGCAACAAGTTTTCTTCCTTATAGGTTTTTGCAATGGTATCCCATTTGACGCTATTGGTATTTAAGCGTGGATGAACTTTGTCAAAATTGATCATGCGTTTCCCTCCTATATTGTGCAACGTTGTTTCTGATGCTTCAAATCTACCACTAGTTCAAGTATAATGAAAGTGGAAAAGAGAGGAAAGACTATGAATTATCAAATCGGGAACATTATAGAAGGAACAGTCACTGGGATTCAACCCTATGGTGCATTTGTTTCGTTAGATAAGGAAACACAAGGATTGATCCATGTTTCAGAGATCCAATCTGGGTTTACCAAAAATATCCATGAAGTCTTACAGATCGGGCAAAAGATCCGTGTACAAATCATTGATATTGACGAATACAGCCAAAAGATCAGTTTATCCCGCCGTACATTGGAAACGAGTTTTGTTCAGCCACCCTTTAAGCGTAAACGCTACTTTACAAATAAGAATAAGCGGATCGGTTTTCGTACGATTGGAGAAGCTTTACCAGTGTGGGTGAAAGAGGCCAAAGAAATGTTAGAAAAAGAAAACAGCAGCAGATAATCGTGCATATTTTCTGAAAATGTGCTAAAATTAGTTTACAAACAGATGAATAACTGAGGTGGGTATTTTGGGATCCAAAAAAGTAGCGGGTACAGTTATGATGCACTTAGCAAATGGTTCGAAACGATTTTTGATGCAAATACACGAAGGCACTGCGGAATTAGCGTCAACGGATTTTTCTGAAGATAAAACCGGCTTGGCTACGATCTTACAATTGTTTAAAGACCGTATCCACCTTGATGTGACAGCGATCGAACTCGTTGAACTCACAAATGGCAATATTGATACGCAAAACATTCCTTTATTTGTTTTTGAAACACAAGAAGCAGGACAAACGCAACAGCTGCCAGAAGGGTATGCGTGGGAAGAGCCCAATATCTTTCGTAAGATCATTGAAGACTACGAGATTGAAGGCGTTCCGTTCTTTTAGCACCTGAATATTAGCGAAAAAACTGAAGACCGTTACGACGGTCTTTTTTTATTGAAAACTTTTTGTAAATAAAATGAAATATTTCCTTGACCTGAGTCAAGAAGAATGGTAAATTAGTCAACGTTGGCAATTGAGCCAGCGGGTCAAAACAACAGTTGAAAAAACTTCAAAAAAAGACTTGACCAAAAATGCAACAGATGATATTATAACGAAGTCGCAATAATAAAACAGTTAATCAATGTTGATACATCAACAAAATTAATTGAAAAAAGTTGTTGACAAATAACAAGTAATTTGTTATTCTAATTAAGTCGCTGAGGCAGCCGCTACGAAGTTGAAAAACAACGAGCGAAAAAAACTTTTAAAAAAGAGTTGACAATTAAATGTCACTCTGATATGATATAAAAGTTGCTAACACAGCACGGTAGACCTTTGAAAACTGAACAAAGCAAGCAAACGAACCAAT
>NZ_JBLGTY010000016.1:0-88122 GCF_047470845.1 Candidatus Enterococcus avicola
TGTTTTTTAATACCTAAAATGAAAATGGGGCTGAAGAATCAATTCTGATTCATCAGTCCCATAAATTATAGAGCCAGAATTTTCGTTTCTTTTTTTTAAACTCTAATCAAAACCGAACAATATAAGCAATATTTTAGATAATGCTCGCATTTATCCCGAAAAAGCCTTATAATAAGGCGAATAAACTAAAGGAGTTGTCCGGTGTGAAAATACGTCGAAGTGAACGACTGATCGATATGACACATTACTTGTTGAATCATCCCCATGAATTGATTTCATTGTCCTTCTTTTCTAAACGATATGCCTCTGCAAAATCATCGATTAGCGAAGATTTATCTATTATCAAAAAGACCTTTAAAGAACGAGGAACAGGCATTCTTGATACCGTGCCAGGCGCTGCTGGCGGTGTTTTTTTTGTGCCTGAAATTTCTGAAGAAGAAGCGTATGCGTACGTCGAAGGGCTGGCAGAACGCTTGTCTGAGCAAGACCGTTTGTTGCCTGGCGGCTATGTTTATCTATCTGACTTATTAGGCGAACCGGAATTGCTGCGCCAAGTCGGCCGCATCATCGCTTCCAAATATTTAGGCGAACAAATCGATGCGGTGATGACCGTTGCTACTAAAGGAGTGCCGATCGCTCAAGCAGTCTCTTACTACTTGAATGTTCCCTTCGTGATCGTGCGTCGTGATTCCAAGATCACTGAAGGCTCGACCGTGAGTGTCAATTATGTCTCTGGTTCTTCAGAGCGCATCGAAAAAATGGAATTATCCAAACGCAGCTTAAAGCGCGGCTCTAGAGTATTGGTGGTCGATGACTTTATGAAAGGCGGCGGCACGGTCAATGGGATGAAGAGCTTGATTGAAGAATTTGAAGCCGAATTAGTCGGTATTACGGTTTTTGCCGAAACGAAATTCAAAGGCAAGCGGGCCATCAGCGATTACAGTTCTCTGCTGTATGTTGAAGATGTCGATACCCAGACCAAAACGATCTCGGTAGTACCGGGAAATTACTTTGAGAAAAAAGCCTGATTTTTTGTGGCTCTTAGACTGGCGCAAGCAGCTGTTTTTTAAACGGCGGCCGCCAGTCTTTTTTTTGATTGGTCTAGGTGGGAATTCCTTAAATCGTTGAAATTTACAAGTACTTGGGCTAAACTGTTTATAGGAAATTCAATGAACAAAAATCGTTCAGATTGATAGGAGTGGAATACGTGGACGCACGTTTTGCAATAATTTTAGCGGCTGGAAAAGGCACGCGCATGAAATCGAAGTTATATAAAGTGTTACATCCTGTTTGTGGCAAACCAATGGTGGAGCACATCATGAATCGAGTGGTGGAAACCAATCCTGAAGAGATCGTGACGATCGTCGGTCACGGGGCAGAAATGGTCAAAGAGCAACTGGGGGATCGCACCAACTATGCCTTACAAGCCGAACAATTGGGTACTGGCCATGCTGTTGTTCAAGCCGAATCATTTTTAAAAGGCAAAAAAGGGACGACCTTAGTGATCAGTGGGGATACACCGTTATTGACGACGGAAACCTTGAATAACTTGTTCGATTACCACCAAGGGAAAAATGCGTCGGCGACGATCTTAACGGCGCAAGCGGCAGACCCAACAGGCTATGGCCGAATCGTGCGGGATCGTGTCGGTATCGTGGAGAAAATCGTTGAGCAAAAAGATGCGTCGATCGAAGAAGCGCTGATCCAAGAAATCAATACAGGGACGTATTGCTTCGACAATGAATTGTTATTTGACGCCTTGGCAAAATTAGATACGGACAATGCCCAAGGGGAGTACTACTTGACTGATATCATCGAGATCTTAAAGGAAGACGGCAAAATCATCGCTGCTTATCAAACCGAAGATTTTCATGAATCATTAGGAGTCAATGATCGCATCGCCTTAGCCGAAGCCAATCGCTTGATGCGTCAGCGGATCAATCGTCAGCACATGCAAAATGGCGTGACCTTGATCGATCCGGCAACGACTTATATCGACGAAGGTGTTGTGATCGGCTCAGATACTCTGATCGAAGCCGGTGTCACCATCAAAGGGAAGACGACGATCGGGGAAGACTGTGTTATTACGGCAGCTTCTGAAATAGAAGACAGCAAGATCGGCAATCAAGTGACGATCAAGGCATCGACGATCGAGGAGAGCATCATCCATGATGGCGCCGATGTCGGTCCCAATGCCCATCTTCGTCCTAATGCGGAAATTTTGGCCCATGCCCATATCGGGAACTTTGTGGAGGTCAAAAATGCGACGATTGGTGAAGGCACCAAAGTCGGACACTTGTCTTATGTTGGCGATGCGACCTTAGGCAAAAACATCAATGTCGGTTGCGGCGTAGTCTTTGTTAATTATGACGGCAAGAGCAAATTCAAAACGACTGTCGGCGACAATTGCTTTATCGGCTCTGGCTCCAATCTAGTTGCACCATTGACCATTGAAGAGGAAACGATGATCGCTGCTGGCTCAACGATCACCAAAGATATTCCTAAACACAGTATGGCGATTGCCCGCGCCCGTCAGGAAAATAAAGCGGATTACGCGAAAAAGTTGCCTTATCTAAATTAGAAATAGCGAAATGACTTGATTTCTTAAGGAAAAATGACTACTATTTATTAGGAAGAAGATTCTAGTAAAAGGAGTCATTTTTTTCTAGATGAACGCAAAGAAAGTGGAGGTTCTCATGTCAAATCATTATTTTGATCCAAGATTGAAGATTTTTTCTCTGAACTCAAATCGTCCTTTGGCGGAAAAAATCGCAGCTGCAGTAGGTGTTGAATTAGGTAAGTGTTCAGTCAAACAATTTAGCGATGGTGAAATCCAAGTGAATATTGAAGAAAGTATTCGTGGTGCCCACGTCTACGTGATTCAATCAACCAGCAGCCCTGTAAACGATAACTTAATGGAATTGCTGATCATGATCGATGCTTTGAAGCGCGCCAGTGCGAAGACGATCAATGTAGTAATGCCTTATTATGGTTATGCAAGACAAGACCGCAAAGCGCGATCAAGAGAACCAATCACCGCAAAACTTGTAGCAAACATGATCGAAAAAGCCGGTGCGAACCGCATGGTTACACTGGATTTGCATGCCTCACAGATTCAAGGGTTCTTTGATATCCCAGTTGACCACTTGATGGGTGCACCATTGATCGCCAACTACTTCTTGGAAAGAGGCATTCAAGGCGATGACGTCGTCGTCGTTTCACCAGACCACGGGGGCGTGACTCGTGCCCGTAAATTAGCTGAGTTTCTTAAGTCACCAATCGCGATCATCGACAAACGTCGTCCGAAAGCCAACGTAGCAGAAGTCATGAATATCATTGGTCATGTTGAAGGCAAAACTTGTGTCTTGATCGACGATATGATCGATACTGCTGGTACCATCACATTGGCTGCGAATGCGTTGAAACAAGCAGGTGCTAAAAGTGTGTACGCCTCATGTACCCACCCTGTCTTGTCAGGACCTGCCTTGGAACGGATCGAAGATTCTGCCATTGAGCATCTAGTTGTGACAGATTCGATTCACTTGCCAGAAGACCGCAAGTCGAAAAAAATCGATGAGATCAGTGTCGGTGCCTTGATGGGCGAAGCGATCAAACGAATCCATGAGAACAAACCAGTCAGTCCACTGTTTGAATCAAAATTATCAATTTAATCGTGTCTCATAAGCATGAGAACAACAGCCAATGGTCGGTCTTTAGCCCCTCATTGGCTGTTTTTTTCTGAGGAGTTTCAGGATGTTTTTAGAAAAAACGATCGCAGTCATGTTTCTTTTCACCAATTTATGGTATTCTTGAAAGTGACTTGCGAAATGCAAGCAAAAAATAAAATAGAATCTAATCACAAAGGGGAGTCTGCAAAGGCTGAGAATGAGAGTACTCTAAACCCTTCGTACCTGTTTCGATCATGCGAACGTAGGAATTGTGACGAGTTGAAGTGTCCAACACTTCTCCTTTGTGAATTGTGATGATTCTAAAGGAGGAGTTTTTTTTGAAACGAAAAATGTCGCTGCAGGTCTGGACGGAAGGAACGATGATCGCTGCAATTGGGGTCGTCTTGTCGTATATCCCGATCCAGACAGCCAATTCCAGTATCGACTTGTCTCTAGGTCTCGTGCCCTTGGTCTTGTATTCGTATCGTCGTGGGGTGCTGCCGGGAATGACAGCTGGATTTATGTGGGGCTTGCTGAATATCTTGATTGGTAGCGCCATGCGTAACTTTATCACCGTTCCACAGATCATCTTTGAATACCCCTTTGCCTTTGCTTTTGGCGGGATGGGCGGCTTGTTTGCTAATAAAATCCAGCAAGCGATCCGTCAAAACAGCAAAACCGTTACGTGGTATGTCGTCTTAGGGGGCATCGTGGCGGTGATCAGCCGTTGGTTTTGGCATTATTGGGCTGGGGTCTTTGTCTGGGGAATGTACGCACCGAAAGGACAAAGTCCGTATCTGTATTCCTTGATCTTCAATGGGACATCGGTCATTATCAATATCGTTTATGTAGGGGTCGTCCTAGGTCTCTTAGTCAAGGCAGCCCCGAAATTATTTGTCCCGAAAGCTTAGTTTTAGAAATGGAACCATCAAAAAATGTCTTGATGCTCTTTGAGAAAGAGAAGCATCAAGACATTTTTTTGTCGATAAAGCCAAACGCTAGATCTTCTTGGTCGATTTCCAACGACCAGCTTTTTTTGCTGGCTGAATAGCGTAAAACAGCGATTTGATCCAGCTCTTTTTGATTGACCAGCGTGTTTTTTAAGCCAGCATCTTCTGACAGATAGATCGGGATTGTATAGGTTCTGTCGATCAATTGTTCTTGTGTCAGACAAAAGACGATGCCTTCTTGCATGATTCCCCGCAATTCTTTCAGCAAATTAAAATCGAGCTTTTCCACCGGTGTTGCTTTTTTAAAAAAGGAGAGGCGATCATTGATTTTTTCTAAGACGATGCGGGTGATCCGATCCGCCAAGATCCGATAATATTCATCTAAATAGCGATAATAAACGCGGGAACGTGCATCTTTTAAGTCAAAGAAAACAAAGTTATTTTGCAGTTTGTAAAAGAAAGGGGAGTGGAGGTGTGTCTTCATGTGGCCAAAATATAACAACTCGGAGATCTCTAAAGGCGTCAATTCTTTGACCATCTCGTAATCATTAAAATCGATCCACTTCATTTCTTCGGCAACACGACCTTTGTTGATCTGCTGAAAAAACAGTTGGACGTCTTCCATTCCGCGTATCACTTTTAAGCCCGTATGACCGTCGAATTCGCCGAAATCACTGGAAGGATCAAGCAAGAGCAAATTCTTGGGCTGATGGACGATGCTCTTGTTAAAATCTTGGGGGGCAAGCCCGCGGGTCAAGACGGCATTGCTGGTTGTATCAATATGTACGTAAATCGTGTTAGACATGCCGATCGATCCCTCCTATATACTAAGTTCATTCTACAACAAAGCGCTGAAAATTGCTTGTATCTTTTCGTTTAAAGTTATATTACAAAATAACAGAAAAAACAATTTTTAAGTTCCCTTTTTCGACAAAAAAAGGCAAATCTTGTCTTTTCGTAAAAAAACTGGCCAAAATTGGCGTCTTTATGAGGATTTTGGTATGATAAAAGAAGAAACTAATGGAGACGAAAACCTATGAGAAAAAAGAAACGCAGACTTTCAAATTGGCTGAGCAATCTCTTTTTGCTTTTGCTGTTATTGATTGGTTTAGCATTGATTTTTAATAATCAAATCAAAAATTATTTTATTAAACAAACAGGTGAAGCATACGCAGTCGGCACCATTGATCGCAGTGATGTGGAAAAAAATATGGGAGCGGAAGCGACCTTTGATTTTGATGCCGTGGAGCCGGCAAGTTCAGAAGCAGTCTTACGGGCGCAGCTGAGCAACAAAGCCTTGCCAGTGATCGGCGGCGTGGCGATTCCTAGTGTGGGGATCAATCTGCCGATTTTTAAAGGCTTGGCCAACGAGGCCTTGCTGTATGGCGCTGGTACGTTAAGTCCCACCCAAAAAATGGGGGAAGGCAATTACGCACTAGCCAGCCATCGCGCTCAATCGCCAGAGCTTTTGTTTACGCCCTTGGATGATGTCGCCATCGGGGCGGCTATCTATGTGACCGATCTGGAAAATATTTACACGTATACCGCGACTTCTTCTGTGCGGGTCGACCCGACCGATGTCTATTTGCTTGACGAAGTGGAAGGCCGTAAAATGATCACGCTGATCACCTGTGGCGAAATGGGCGGTGTCACCCGTCGTGTGATCCAAGGTGATCTGGAATCTGTAACGCCTGTCGACGAAGCAACGGATGAGATGCTGGCGGCATTCAACATGGCACAACGAACATTTTAATCAAAAGAATAGCTCGAGTGGTACGGCAGCTGGCGTGTCATTCGTCTATTCTTTTTTGCTTAAGGAGGTGTCTTGATGAAAGTGAAAAAACTGACTTCGATCGATTTTCTTGCGCAAAGGGCAGGGTTTCAAGAAAGCCAACTCGTCTTTTCCTTTTTTGAGTCGCATTCAAAAGCGCGACGAGCCTTTCTAGCCGATATAGCGCAGCGGGGCTGGCAGATCGACAGCCGTTACGGACGTTTTTACCTTGCTGGGCAGTTTGATTTTGACCAAAAGACACTCACTATCACCAATCTGCTGGTGGAAGCAGCCGCCGATTTTACTTGGAAACAACTGCTAGCCGTGACAGAAAGCTTTGCCCGCAGTCGTTTTGTAGCAGCTGTCTTGTGGCAGCTTCCTCATCGAACCCCCTTGGCTGAGTGGTTTATCCAGCAAAGGTATCAGGTGGTCCCTCAAGGGTATCAAAAAGCGCTAGCTTATCAGACGGCGCTGGTTTTAGGCGGTGGCGGTGCTCACGGGGCGTATCAAATCGGTGTTTGGCAAGCGCTGCAAGAACGGGGCATCACCTTTGAATGGATCACGGGAACTTCCGTCGGTGCCTTGAATGGCGCCTTGATTTTAATGAACGATGTGGAAGCGGCCGTCGATTTATGGGCAAATATCTCTAACGAGCAAGTATTGCACTATCCGCTTGCTTCGGTACGTGCCCAAACACTGCGAGATTTGATGAATCAAGCCAATTCGCTGGTCCGCGAAGCGGTCAAAAGCAACGGTGCCAGTACCGAACCGTTGGCAAAGCTTTTGCAAAAGACCTTTGATCAAGAAAAATTCAGCCAAACCGCTTGTCGTTTGCTGATCTGTACGACTCGTCTGCCCGATTTCAAGGAGACGGTTTATGCCTTTGATCCATCCGCAGTAGAGGAAAATCTGCATTGGTTGTTGGCATCCGCTTCATTTTATCCAGCGATGCAGGCACAAAAAATTAACGACGCTTATTACATCGATGGCGGCTATCGCAACAACCTGCCCATCGATGTCGCTGTCCAGCAAGGGGCAACGGAATGTATCACCGTGGATGTCCAAGGACCTGGCATCAATAAAAGGACGGTTGTGACGGAAGAAACTGCGCAGCTTTCGTTGGGGTCTCCTTGGTCCTTAGGCAGCTTTTTGGTTTTTGATGCCCAGCGTTCGCTGGATAATATGACCTTAGGCTATTTGGAAACCTTGAAAGTGTTCGGCAAATACCAAGGCCATTGGTATACCTTTGAAACGACGGTTGATTTTCAGCCGTTATGGCGGGGCTTTTTGAAAGAGCTGCGCCAGACAGACCCGCTGCTTTATCAGGAACTAAAGAAAAAAGAATTTTGGAAAAAAATGCGTAAATTCTATCAACAGGATGTGCCATTTGAGCAGTGGGGGCGTATACTGATAGAGTGTACCGCGAAAGTATTGTATCTAGCGCCTACAGTGATTTATGAGCAGGAAACGATGCTAACGGCTTTAGCTGAAAAAATTGCGCTAAAGGCAGTGGAAGAAGCCGATGCCTGGTCGATCACCGAGTGGCTGAGCTATTATCGCGACCGTTTTTTTGTCTTGTCCGAGCAAAACCGCTTTTTCTTTTTTTATCGGACGCAGCAATTGAATCTGCCCGCCCTTCAGCAGATTCGTCGGCGTTACCCGCTGACTGCTTTAATGGCAGCGTATAGTCACTATCTTTTGAAAGGAGCAGAAAATGGATAAATTTTCGTATGAAATCGTTGAAGAGATCGCCGTGCTTTCGGAAAATCAAAGAGGCTGGCGCAAAGAATTGAATTTGGTGAGCTGGAATGGGCGTCCGCCAAAATTTGATCTGAGAGATTGGGGCCCAGAGCACGAGAAGATGGGCAAAGGCGTGACCTTATCCAATGAAGAATTTGCAGAACTTAAAAAAGCCCTGCTTTCCATGTAAGAAAGCAAAACGGTGAGGAGTGATCAAATGAAAAGTATGACTGGTTTTGGCAAAGGCAGTGCAGAAACGCCAGATGTGCAGATCGAAATTGAGATCAAAAGTGTCAATCAGCGCTTTTTGGACCTGCAGCTGCGAATGCCCAAACAATTGAATCCTCTAGAAGGTGCTTTACGGCAGTCGATCAAGCAGACCATCCAGCGAGGACGAATCGAATTGTATGTGACGTTAAAAGAAAAAACCACAAATACGAAACAGATCGAGATCCAATGGGACTTGCTGGAACGTTTCATGCAGGAGATCGATACCGAAGCCAAAGACCGTTTTGACCTAGCAGAGCTGCCAAAAGCAGCATTGCTAGAACAATTCCTGCTCCATGAGGCCTTTCTAACGATCTCGGATCAAGAGCCAGAAGAAAGCACCTTGGCCGATGGCGTGATGGAAGCATTAGATCAAGCGCTGGCAGCGATCGATCAAAGCCGCTGGGTGGAAGGGCAAGGTATTCTGCAGATCTTGCAAGAAAACCAGCGACAGCTGCAGGAAAAGCTGACAGAACTCAAACAATTCGTGGCCCTCTATGAGGCGGACTACCAAGAACGCTTTGAAAAGAAACTGACTGCTTATTTAGGGGAAGAAGTCGATCGCGATCGTTTACTGACAGAGTTGGCGATTTTATTAGAACGCGGCGATATCCACGAAGAACTGGATCGTTTAAGTATCCATTTAACGACGATGACGGAGCTGCTGGCAGCTGAGACACCGATAGGTCGAGAGCTGGATTTCTTGATCCAAGAGATGAACCGAGAAGTCAATACGATTGGCTCAAAATCAAGTCCGATCCAAATCAAAAACAGTGTCGTCCAAATGAAGACGATCATTGAAAAAATCAGAGAACAAGTTCAAAACATCGAGTAGGAGGAATGAACCAATGAAATATTACGATATCACCTTTCACGAACTAAGCGGAAAAAATGTCATTAAGCGCAGTATTCCTTCTGACAAAGAGAATTTCTCTGCGTGGGAAGATGCTTGCGTAGCCATCGAGCCAGATTTTCTCCATCTATTAGTTGATGGCGTAGCTGTTTCTTTAAATCGTCGGTACATCGTACGTATCGATTGCCAAGAAGTGACGGATCCTACTGAAAAAGCGATCACCGCTAAAGACGAATTGGCAGGGGTCATCAATACCTTAAGCAACATGGGCTTTTAAGAAAGCGGCCGAAGTGTAGACTAGCAATTTCATGAAATTCCCATTATAATAAAGTAGTTCTTGAAAGTTGCTGAAAAAAAGTGCAAAATAGACGTTAAGCAAATGTCAGTGAAAGGACGTCATTATGTCAGAGCGAGGATTACTTATAGTTTTATCAGGACCTTCCGGAGTAGGGAAAGGGACCGTGCGCAAAGCAATTTTTGAGAGTAACGACAACGATTTTCAATATTCCGTTTCAATGACCACTCGTCAAAAACGCGAGGGGGAAGTGGAAGGGGTCGATTACTATTTCCGCACGCGTGAAGAATTTGAAGCCTTGATCGAAGCCGGTGAAATGCTGGAATACGCCGAATATGTCGGCAATTATTATGGAACCCCATTATCTTATGTCCAACAGACACTGGATCAAGGAAAAGATGTGTTTTTAGAGATCGAAGTGCAAGGGGCAAAACAAGTAAAAGACAAAGTTCCCGATGGTGTGTTTATTTTTCTGACGCCACCTGATCTGGCAGAATTACGCTCTCGTATTACAGGAAGAGGAACCGACTCTGCCGAAGTGATCGATGAACGGATGCGTGTCGCCCGTGAAGAAATCGAAATGATGGCTTTATATGATTATGCCGTTGTCAATGATGAAGTACCTAAGGCAGTCCAACGAATTCGCGAAATTATTTCGAGTGAACATTTTCGCGTTGACCGAGTGATCGGAACCTATATCAAAATGTTAGAGGAGCTGTAAGAAATATGATGTTAAAACCTTCAATCGATTCTTTGTTGGATCGTGTCAATTCAAAATATTCATTAGTGATCTTAGCAAGCAAACGGGCGCATGAACTTGATGCCGGTGCGCAAGCAACACTAGAAAACTTTGATTCAGTGAAAAGCGTGGGTCAAGCACTTGAAGAAATCGAAGCGGAATTAGTCGTTAATGATCCGCATCCAGAAATCAAGCGTGCCCGCTTGAAAATGGAACAAGAAGAGCGCAAAGCGCAAAAAGACCAAGAACAAAAAGAATTAGAAGCGCGTATCCGCGACGAACAAAAGCTATAGACAAAAGCAAGCTAGAGCACGACTGTGTTCTGGCTTTTTCTTTTGAATGATGATGGTTAAATTTTTGTAAGGGGTACAGACAAACCCCCACCCATTTAGTAAAATAGAACCTAAAAGGAGGAGAAGAAATGGCGTACATAGCAGAAGTGATCGTGGATGTTCCCACGATGCAGACCGATCAGCCTTTTACCTATCTGATCCCATCAGAATTACAAGCCGCCATTGAGACAGGGATGCGGGTCGAAGTGCCATTTGGCAAGGGCGACCGCCATATCCAAGGGTTCGTCGTCGGCCTTTCAGAAGTTGCCGAACCGCAGCAGACCTTAAAACCAATCGTTCGTTTGTTGGATTTGTCGCCTGTCGTCAATGAAGAACTTCTCCAATTAGCCGACTACATGAAGGAAACGACCTTTGCCTTTAAGATCACTTGCTTGCAGACGATGCTGCCTAGTGTGATGAAAGCCGAGTACCAAAAGCAGATCGTTTTGCTGGAAGGAAATCATCCCATCAAAGAATATTTTCCCGAAAACGGCATCCTCAGCTGGCAAGACGCCGAAAGTGCAGGGCTGTTGCCGCAGTTGAAGCCTTTGCGGGAAGCCGCAGTAGTTGAATTGCAGTATCTCGTGAAAAATAAAAACAAAGCGAAAATGACCCGTTACATTGAACGCAAGATCGATCCAGCAGAAATCCCCGCCGTCCAGCAACAGCTGCGCAAAGGAGCCAAACGCAAGCTGGAAATCTTACAGATTTTGACAGAGGAAGCCCGCTTGCCGGTTTCCTTTTTTACCGAACAAGGGATTTCCACCGCGGCTTTGAACCAAGCGCAAGAAGCTGGTTGGCTGACCTTTACGGAAGTTGAAGCCTACCGTGATCCTTACAAAGACCGTCAATTTCAAAAAACGGTCCCGCTTGAATTAAATGAAGAACAGGCAGCTGCAGTAGCGCAAATCACTGCTTGTGCGGATAACCAAGAGGCACAGACTTTTTTACTGGAAGGAATCACCGGCAGTGGAAAAACAGAAGTCTATCTGCAAGCGATCGCCCAATTGCTGAAACAAGGCAAAACCGCGATCATGCTCGTGCCAGAGATCGCATTGACCCCGCAAATGGTCGAACGCTTTAAAAGCCGTCTCGGCGACGCAGTGGCTGTTTTACACAGCGGCTTGTCCCAAGGTGAAAAATACGATGAATGGCGTAAGATCGAACGTGGGGAGGCGCAGGTGGTGGTTGGCGCCCGCTCGGCGATTTTTGCTCCGTTGAAAAACATCGGGGTCATCATCGTCGATGAGGAGCACGAAGCCTCCTACAAGCAAGATGAAGCCCCTCGTTACCATGCGAGAGATTTAGCGATTTGGCGCAGCCAGTACCATCACTGTCCAGTGGTGTTAGGCAGTGCGACGCCGTCATTGGAATCTCGTGCCCGGGCGCAAAAAGAAGTCTACCGCTTATTGAAATTGAATCAGCGGGCAAAAACCAGTGCGCAATTACCGCAGATCGAAGTCGTGGATATGCGTACCGAATTTGCCAATAAAAAGTATCAAACCTTTTCTCGTCCGTTACAGGAAAAAATCACAGACCGCTTGGCCCGCAAAGAACAGATCGTCTTGCTGCTGAATCGGCGCGGCTACTCTTCCTTCGTGATGTGCCGCGATTGTGGGTATGTTTTGCCTTGCCCAAATTGCGACATCTCCTTGACGCTGCATATGGATACCAAAACGATGCGCTGTCATTATTGCGGACATGAAGAACACATCCCCCATCGTTGCCCCAACTGCAATGCAGACAAGATTCGGTATTACGGAACGGGCACGCAAAAAGTGGAAGAAGAGTTGAAAGAACTGTTTCCCGAAGCGCGGGTCTTACGGATGGATGTCGATACCACCCGCAAAAAAGGCGCCCACGAAAAAATCTTGACCTTGTTTGGGGAGAAAAAAGCGGATATTTTGTTAGGGACTCAAATGATCGCCAAAGGCTTGGATTTCCCTGATATCACACTGGTAGGGGTCTTGAATGCCGATACCGCCTTGAATTTGCCAGATTTTCGTTCGAGTGAACGGACGTTCCAGCTGTTGACTCAGGTCAGTGGTCGGGCAGGTCGGGCAGAAAAAAACGGCGAAGTGGTGATTCAAACATTCAACCCTGAGCACTACGCTATCCAATTGGCGCAGTCGCAAGATTACGAAGATTTCTATCAAAAAGAGATGTGGATGCGGCACCAAAGCGGCTATCCACCGTATTATTTCACCGTCAAAATCACCTGCAGTCATCCCGAAGAGCAAGTCGCAGCTCAGAAGATGTTTGCGATCGCGCGGGATCTGCAGCAGGAGCTGTCACCACAAAGTATTTTGTTGGGGCCGGCACCCAGTGCGATTTTGCGGGTGAAAAACCGTTATTACTACCAATTGATCATTAAATACAAAAATGAACCGCAGCTACCTGCTTTGTTGACCCGTCTGTTGGATCAAAGTCAAATCGATCAGCGCAAAGGATTGTACGTGTCGATTGACCAAGAGCCGTTGAATTTTATTTAGAGGAGAAAATATGCGTTATCCTATTATTATCACCCCCGATGAACGTCTTCGTCGGCAAGCAAAACCCGTCAAAGTAATTACCGATGAGCTCGTTCAGCTACTAGACGACCTTTATGAAACGATGGTCGCCCACGATGGGATCGGTATTGCCGCACCGCAAGTCGGCAAAAACCTGCAAGTGGCGATCGTGGAAGTCGAAGAAGACGACCGCTTTGAAATGATCAACCCTGAGATCATCGCTTCTTCTGGTGAATCCCTTGATGTGGAAGGCTGCTTGAGTATTCCCCACACCTTTGGGACCGTCAAACGAGCAGACGAGATCACTGTCCGCTATTTCGACCGAGAAGGAGAGGAAATGGAAGTGGAAGCATTCGGCTACTTGGCGCGTGCGATGCAGCATGAGATCGATCATTTAAATGGCGTGCTGTTTGTCGACAAGCTCGTCGAACGCATTCCTGAAGAAGACTTAGAAAAGTATATGGAGGAACATGAAAATGACTAAAATCGTCTTTATGGGTACCCCGGCGTTTTCCGTCCCAATTTTAGAAGGCTTGCTTGAAGCTGGCTATGAAGTGGTAGCAGTCGTGACCCAGCCGGATCGTCCCGTCGGTCGCAAAAAAACCATCACTCCGACCCCCGTTAAAGAAGCGGCGATGAAGCATGGCTTGTTGGTTTTACAACCAGAAAAAATCAGTGGGTCACCAGAAATGGAGCAGATTCAAGCTTTAGCACCTGACCTGCTGATCACGGCAGCTTTCGGCCAATTTTTACCTAGTGCGTTACTAGAAGTACCAAAGCATGGCGCTATCAACGTTCATGCGTCCCTACTGCCGAAATACCGTGGCGGAGCACCTGTGCATTATGCCATCATGGAAGGTGAGCAAGAAACGGGTGTAACCATCATGGAAATGATCAAAAAAATGGATGCTGGCGGTATTTTTGCTCAAGCTCGTTTGCCGATCACTGCCCAAGATGATGTGGGGACGATGTTTGATAAGTTGAGCCTATTAGGCAAAGACTTGCTGCTGGAAACTGTGCCGAAAATCTTGTCAGGAGAGCTGCAGCCTGTCCCGCAAGAAGAAGCAAAAGTCACCTTTTCACCAAATATCAGCCGTGAACAAGAAGCCATCGACTGGCAGAAAACGGCGGTGCAAATCGATGCCCAAGTCCGAGGCATGCGACCATGGCCGATCGCCTTTACGACACAAAATGGCAACCGCTGGAAACTTTGGCAAGTAACACCGCTGGAGCAAACGACGACAGCCCAGCCAGGAACGATCATTGAACGGACGAAAAAAACGTTGCTGATCGCTTGTGGGGAAGGCACGGTATTGGCTATCGATGAATTGCAGCCAGCTGGAAAAGGCCGACAAGACATTGCCGCATTCTTAAACGGCAGTGGACAACAGATTCAAAAAGGGGATCAGGTAGGTACCTATGAAGCGTAATCTTGGAGACATACAATATACAGTGCGCTTTGTGGCACTAGAAGCGTTGTTGCGAATCGAAAAAGGCGGTGCTTATTCCAATCTACTGCTGCGGGAATTGATGAATCAAGGGCGTTTAAATGACAAAGACGGTCGCTTACTGACTGAATTGGTGTACGGCACCATCAGTCGTCAGCTTTTATTGGATTATTATTTGGATCGGTTTATTAAAAATGCCCGCAAAGTCGACCCGTGGGTCAAAACGCTGCTGCGGCTTTCCTTGTATCAGATGCTGTATCTCGATAAAGTACCCGCCCATGCCATCATTCATGAAGCCGTGGATATTGCGAAAGCCAAAGGCAATCCGGGAACTGGAAAATTCGTCAATGGCGTCCTGCGCACGATCCAACGACAAGGAGTGCCAGACTTGGCATTGATCAAAGACCCAATGGAACGTTTAGCAACGGAAATCAGTTTGCCCCTGTGGCTAACGAAGAAACTAGTCAAACAAATTGGGATCGAAGAAACCAGTGAGCTGGGCTATGCCCTATTTGAACCCAATCATGCCAGCGGTCGTATCGATCTGCAGCGCATCTCGCAAGCAGCAGCGATCGAACGGCTGCAAGAAGAAGGCATCGACGCACGACCAAGTGAGCTTTCCCCCTATGGGGTTGTGGCTGACAAAGGCTTTATGGCGGGCTCGTCTCTCTACAAAGAAGGTTTACTGACGATCCAAGATGAAAGTTCGATGCTGGTTGCCCCCGTTTTACAAGTAGCCCGAGACCATCAAGTACTGGATGCCTGCGCAGCACCAGGAGGCAAAACGACCCATATCGCTGCCTTCTTGTCTGCCGCAGAGGGCGGCAAAGTGACAGCATTGGATATCCATGCCCATAAGGTTAAGCTGATTCAGCAAAATGCCCAGCGGTTAGGCGTCGAAGCAGTTGTGGAGACCCGCGTGATGGATGCGCGGGAGACGGCTCAAACCTTTGCACCCGAACAATTTGATCGCATCTTAGTGGATGCCCCTTGTTCTGGATTAGGATTGATGCGCCGTAAGCCGGACATCAAATACAGCAAGACGGAAGCCGATTTCCAACGCTTGCCGCAGATTCAGCGAGAGATTTTGGAAAGTGCCGCCCCAACCTTGAAAAAATCGGGTATAATGGTCTACAGCACATGCACGATTCTAGCGGAAGAAAATCAACAAGTCGTGGCAGCGTTTCTCGCTGACCATCCTGAATTTGAGCAAATGCCTCTTGCGGTAGGACCGCTGGCAGCCGAAGCGGTTCAAGAGGATATGTTGACGATCTATCCGCAAGATTTTATGACAGATGGCTTTTTTATCAGTTGTCTACGCAAAAAGTAACGAGGTGAAAGAAATTGGAGATTCGTTTTCAAACAGATGTCGGCAAACGTCGCAACACAAACCAAGATTTTGCAGCAACCTATGTAAATAAAGCCAATGTGACATTGGCCTTGCTTGCCGATGGCATGGGGGGCCACCGGGCCGGAGATGTCGCTAGCCGTCAAGCAGTCAGTGAGATCGGCACCGCTTGGGAACAGACAGAGCTGACAGACAGTGAAAAAACTGCCCAATGGCTGATCCAAAAAATCCAAGCGGAAAGCCAAGTGATTTTCCAAAAAGGACAAGAACAAGAAGAACTTAGCGGCATGGGCACCACGATCATTGCTGTGGCCTTATTAGGCGACCAGTTTACGATCGCCAATGTCGGGGACAGCCGTGCCTATCTTTTACGCAATCAAGTGCTGACTCAAATCACAGAGGACCATTCACTGGTCAATGAATTGGTGAAGTCGGGACAAATCACGGCAGAAATGGCCTTGAATCATCCTCGCAAAAACGTTTTGACCCGCTCGATCGGTATGCCAAGCGAAGTCGAAGTCGATGTGGCGATCCACTTTATTGCAGACGGGGATTATTTGCTGCTGTGTTCAGACGGATTGACCAACATGGTCTCAGATGAAGAGATCACAGCAACGATCCAAGAAACCCCTGTGCTGGAAGAAGCAGTGCAATCATTGATCGATCAAGCCAACGAACGCGGCGGTGTCGACAATATCACGGTATTATTGATTAAAGTTGGAGGAGAGCGCCCATGATCGAAATTGGGAAGAAGATAAACGGCCGATACAAAATCATCGGCAATATCGGCAGCGGCGGAATGGCAAATGTGTTTTTGGCGCATGACTTGATCTTAGACCGTGAAGTGGCAATCAAAGTGCTTCGTTTTGACTTCCAAAACGACCAAAGTGCGATTCGGCGCTTTCAACGAGAAGCCTTGGCGGCGACTGAGCTGGTTCAT
This sequence comes from Candidatus Enterococcus avicola, assembly GCF_047470845.1. Taxonomy (NCBI): domain Bacteria; kingdom Bacillati; phylum Bacillota; class Bacilli; order Lactobacillales; family Enterococcaceae; genus Enterococcus; species Candidatus Enterococcus avicola. The sequence goes on from NZ_JBLGTY010000016.1 coordinate 16,862, forward strand.
CCAAACATCGTAACCGTTTATGATGTCGGCGAAGAAGACGGCATGCAGTTTTTGGTGATGGAATATGTCAAAGGGATGGATCTCAAGCGCTATATCCAAACGCACTATCCCGTACCTTATTTGCAGATCGTTGATATCATCCAACAAATTTTATCAGCGGTGGCATTGGCCCATCAGCACCGCATCATTCACCGGGACCTAAAGCCTCAGAATGTGCTGATCAATGAAGACGGCGTGGTGAAAATCACCGATTTTGGGATCGCGATCGCCTTATCAGAAACATCAATCACCCAAACCAACTCGATGCTAGGCTCGGTGCATTATCTTTCACCAGAACAAGCACGAGGCAGTATGGCCACCAACCAATCAGATATTTATGCGATTGGAATCATTCTCTATGAAATTTTAACGGGCAAAGTACCCTTTGATGGCGAATCAGCCGTAACGATCGCCTTGAAACATTTCCAAGATGAGATCCCTTCGATTCGGATCTATGACAAAAATGTTCCGCAATCGCTGGAAAACGTCGTATTGAAGGCGACCGCCAAAGAACCGGCGGATCGGTACAAAACTGCCGATGAAATGCGAGCGGACCTTGATACCGTGTTGTCTCCTGACCGACTCAATGAACCGAGATGGGAACCTCATGCCCTGATGGATGAAACGAGAGTGCTGACTCCTGTGGAAGCAGCCCAAGTCGAAACGCCGCCAGTAGAAGAACCCGTAGAAGATAAGGTTGCGGATCAAGCTGAAGAACCAGCGCAGCCGAAAAAGAAAAAACGCAAACGATGGCTGCTGCTGCCTATCATTATGGTGATCGCACTGCTAGGCATAGGCAGTTACTTCCTATTCGGCGGTGGTCGGGGAGATGTGGCAATTCCTGAAGTCAGTGGTCAGACAGAAGCAGCTGCCCGTGCCGAGCTGGAAGCTGCTGGTTTGCAAGTGGCAGACGAGGTAGAAGAAATCGAAGACGATGAAGTCGAAGCAGGCAATGTCGTCAAGACCGATCCGCCAGAAGGCAATGAAGTCAAAAAGAATTCCGTCGTGACTCTTTATATCAGCAGCGGAACCAAGAAAATCACTCTTGATGATTATGAAGGTCGTTCCTTCGATGATGTCAAAAAAGAATTGATCGATTTAGGCTTTGATGAAGACAGAATCAAAGAAGAGTTAGAGTCGTCAGATGATGTCGACGAAGGAGATATTATCAGTCAATCACCAGCCGCTGGGCGAGAAGTTTCCCCAGCAGAAGACGAAATCACCTTTAAGGTCAGTTCCGGACCGGATAGCTTCGCAATGGACAACTATTATGGCATGACAGAGGCAGATGCACGAGCAGCATTGACTTCTCGCGGGGTAAGCCTTTCACAAATCAATGTCACTTACGAATCCAGCAGCCAACCGGAAGGTACGATCATTGGTCAAGCACCAGCGAGTGGCGAGTCCGTTGTGACTTCCAGAACCATCATTACATTAACTGTCAGCAGCGGGCAAGAGATGGTCAATGTACCAAGAATCGTTGGCAAAAGCCAAGCCGATGCAGAAGCAGATTTGAATGAAGCAGGATTGCAGTATACGATAGAACAAGAATCTGATTATAACGACTCTGTGCCTGCTGGAGAAGTAGTGCGCGTTACGCCCGGAGCAGGTACCTCTGTAGCAGTAGGAAGTTCTGTTACCGTGACGGTTTCCAGAGGTCCTCGACCACAGGATTCTTCTTCGTCAAGCAGCTCATCCTCCTCAAGCAGCAGCTCGTCAACGAGTGAAAGTAGTTCAGAAAGTACGCAATAAGACGAACGTTTATGTTAGAAGAACAAGCAGCCTTCGGGGACCAAAGAATTCTCTTTTTGTTCCCCGACGAGCTGCTTGTTTCTTTTTGTAGCTAAAAAAGCTGAAGCGAGGGATAAGCGTCTTTAAAATTTCCTTTAGACCTTCCTTTTGTGCAAGCGTACATCTTTCCAAGGATTCAAAAATTGGGTATAATGAAGGTCAGAATTAGTCAAGGGAGGGAATGAATTGAGCCATCACAACACTTCCGATTTGATTGAAGCATATTTGAAGAAAATTCTTGAAGACAGTGAAACCATTGAGATTCGTCGCGCAGAAATGGCAAATTTGTTCAACTGCGTGCCCTCACAAATAAATTACGTGATCAATACCCGCTTTACCGTTCAAAGAGGCTATGCGGTTGAAAGTAAACGCGGCGGGGGCGGCTATATTCGGATCGAGAAAGTCAAAATTACTGACAGCCACCACTATTTAAAAGAAATGAATCAACTATTCGATGAAACCATCTCGGAAAAAGATGCGTATGCAATAATCCAGAAACTTTATGAGGAAGGAATCCTGTCCAAGCGAGAAGGCAATTTATTGTTGACCGTCATCGCGAAAGCAGTTCTAGGACGTTCTCCTTATGAAAATAGAACACGAGCTGATTTGCTCCATGCAATTCTAGAACGATTAAGTTACGAAGACAGGAAGTGAAAGAGATGGATGAATTATTCACCCAACGCGCGAAAGCCGTTTTGGCTATCGCCCAAGAAGAAGCAAAATACTTTAAGCACCAAGCGGTAGGTTCTGAACATATTCTATTGGCACTGGTCATTGAACAAAACGGGATCGCTGGCAAAACGTTACGGGAAATGAATATCACAGAAAACGATATTCGTGAAGAAATCGAACATTTAACAGGGTACGGCACCGTTCGTCAATACCCAGAAAACGCCTATCTCGCGTATTCACCACGAGCAAAACATACATTTGCTTATGCAGGGGATGAAGCCAAGCGTTTAGGGGCACCACAGATCGGTACCGAACATCTATTATTAGGCTTATTAAGAGACGAAGACATTTTAGCTTCACGAATCATGCTGAATCTCGGCTTGAGTCTCGCGAAAATGCGTCAGCTTTTGAAGAAAAAAATGGGCTTCAATGAAAGCAAAACCAACGGAAGTGCTGGTCGTCGTCGTCCAGCCCAAGCCAAAGCGCAGCAAGGAACACCGACTTTGGATTCCTTAGCCCGTGATTTGACCAAATTAGCTCGTGAAAAACGGCTAGATCCTGTTGTCGGTCGTGCCAAAGAAGTCAAACGGCTGATCCAGATCCTTAGCCGTCGGACCAAAAACAACCCTGTTCTCGTTGGGGAACCTGGTGTTGGGAAAACCGCGATCGCCGAAGGCTTAGCCCAAAAAATCATCAATGGGGAAGTCCCAGAAGACATGCAAAACAAACGTTTGATGATGCTGGACATGGGGGCTTTAGTTGCTGGAACGAAATACCGTGGAGAATTTGAGGACCGAATGAAAAAAATCATCGATGAGATCTATCAAGATGGTCAAATCATCTTATTCATTGATGAATTGCATACACTGATTGGGGCCGGCGGAGCCGAAGGGGCGATTGATGCCTCGAATATTCTGAAACCAGCCTTAGCCCGTGGAGAATTGCAAACCATCGGTGCCACGACATTAGATGAGTATCAAAAATACATTGAAAAAGATTCTGCGTTAGAACGCCGTTTTGCCCGAGTGCAAGTCGACGAACCAACACCAGAAGAAGCGGAAGAAATTTTGCGGGGCTTGCGTCCTCGTTATGAAGAACATCATGGGGTGGAAATTTCTGATGATGCGTTACACGCCGCTGTGCAATTGTCCGTACGTTACATCAATTCGCGCCAATTACCAGATAAAGCCATCGATTTGATGGATGAATCAGCAGCCAAAGTGCGTCTAGACAAAACCGATGAAAGTTCGGAATTGGCAGATCTACAAAACGAGATCGCTAACTTGATCGAAGAAAAAGAAGCAGCCATTCGCCAGCAAGATTTTGAAGCAGCAGCTCGTCTGCGGATCAAGGAAAAGAAATTGACCCAACAATTGACGGAAGTGGCGTTTATGGAAGTCAAAGAAGCATCAGGCTATGCCGATAGTGTTACTGCAGAAGATGTTGCTACGGTCGTTTCTCAATGGACTGGTGTACCTTTGCAACAGATGGAGAAAAAAGAAAGCGAACGCTTGTTGGATCTTGAAAAGATCTTGCATCAACGGGTAGTTGGCCAAGAAGAAGCGGTCAAAGCAGTCGCTCGTTCGATCCGCCGCGCCCGCAGTGGGTTGAAAGACCCCAACCGCCCAATTGGTTCCTTCATGTTCTTAGGCCCGACCGGTGTCGGGAAAACCGAGCTTGCCAAAGCCTTAGCAGAAGCGATGTTTGGTAGTGAAGATGCCTTGGTTCGTGTCGATATGTCCGAATTTATGGAAAAATACAGCACGAGCCGTTTGATTGGTTCACCACCAGGCTATGTCGGCTATGACGAAGGTGGGCAATTGACGGAAAAAATCCGTTCAAAACCTTACTCCGTCATCTTATTGGACGAGGTGGAAAAAGCCCATCCCGATGTCTTCAATATCCTCTTGCAAGTGCTAGATGATGGACATTTGACGGATGCCAAAGGTCGGAAGGTCGATTTCCGCAACACGATTTTGATCATGACTTCTAATATCGGTGCCCAACAAATCCGCGAAGAAAAAAGCGTTGGATTCAATGTCACTGATTTAACGAAAGATCACCAAGCGATGCAAAAACGGATCTTAGAAGAGCTGAAAAAAGCCTTCCGTCCAGAATTCTTGAACCGTGTGGATGAAACAGTGGTCTTCCAATCCTTAGGTGAAGGGGAGATCCACGAAATCGTGAAGATTATGAGCAAAGCGATCATCAAACGGTTAAGCAACCAAGACATCCAATTGAAGATCACGCCATCTGCCATCGATGTGATCGGTAAAGCTGGTTTTGATCCAGAATATGGGGCACGGCCAATTCGTCGAGCATTGCAAAAAGAAGTCGAAGACCGTTTAAGTGAAGCGCTCCTATCAGGACAAATTCATTTAGGTGACAAAGTGACGATTGGTGCTTCCAAAGGATCGATCACCCTCAATGTCAAAGAGGGACAAGCACGGGTCTTGCAACAAGTGTAAGTCGAGCCAATAACGGCAGCGGCGTTTCTATGGTCGAGCAATCGGCATCCATAGAAACGTCGCTTTTTTGTCTTGCTATGTCTAGTAGTGATCAAGTGATCTCTATTAATTATGATTGATGATTCACAAAAAAATATCCTTCTAAATAGCTTTATGACAACGGTTGATTAACGGAAAAAGCGCTATTCGTGAAAAAAAGAGTAACGAGACCTCTTGGAAAGAATCCTGCTGTGTGATACTATGAATGAGTTGAAAAAAGGAGGAGTATTATGGTTGAGATTATCGCCACGGTGGAATCGATCGAGCAAGCACAGCAGCTCATCCCTTATGTTGATACATTGTTTTTTGGAGAAGAGACATTCGGGCTGCGCCTACCGGCCTCTTTTTCTCGTGAAGAGCAAATCAGACTGATCGACATGGCCCACGAAGCTGGAAAGAAAGTGACGATCGCAGTCAATGGCATCATGCATCCAGAAAAAATGAAGCGGATTCCAGAATACCTAGCATTTCTGAAGACCAATCAAGCCGATCAAATCGCTCTCGGAGATCCTGGGATCATTTACCGCATGAAGCAAAATCCAGAATGTGCCGTGCCATTTATTTATGCAGGGGAAACCTTAGTAACGAGCGCTCGTCAAATCAATTTTTGGGGACAAAAAGGAGCAAAGGCAGCCGTTTTAGCGCGAGAAGTTCCTTTCGAGGAAATAAAAATCATGGCACCACAACTAAATATTCCTGTGGAAGTATTGGTTTATGGTGCGACCTGCATTCACCAATCGAAGCGTCCGCTTTTACAAAATTATTATAACTATACCCAACAATCGGAAGAAAAGAACCACGACCGTGGGTTGTTTTTATCTGAACCGAAAAAAGAAGAAACTCACTATTCCATTTATGAAGATAGCCACGGCACGCACATTTTTGCCAATAACGACATCAATCTGATGCTGCAGCTGGGGGAATTAGCCGCAACAGGCTTTCAAACCTGGAAGCTGGACGGAATCTATACACGAGGGGCTGCCTTTGTGGCAATTGCTAAGCTGTTTGCCCAAGCCAAGAGCCTTGTGGAAAGTGGGAAGTGGCAAGCAGAGCAAGCAACTGTGCTCAGTGAACAAGTTGCCCAACTTCATCCAGCAGAACGTGGGTTGGACACTGGATTTTATGCCATCGATCCTGACGATATCAAGTAAGGAGCAAGAACAAATGACCGTTAAACAAGCATTGAAACGACCAGAAGTGTTAGCACCAGCTGGTACGTTAGAAAAATTAAAAACAGCGATCCACTATGGCGCTGACGCTGTCTATATCGGCGGCAATGCCTATGGTCTACGGAGTCGCGCGGGAAACTTTACCTATGAAGAAATGGCGGAAGGGGTGGCTTTTGCCAAAGCCCACAACGCAAAAGTCTATGTAGCAGCCAACATGGTGACCCACGAGGGCAATCAAGAAGGTGCAGGGGAATTCTTTCGGGAATTGCGAGATGTCGGTATTTCGGCAGTGATCGTTTCTGATCCCGCTTTGATCCAGATCTGCGCAACAGAAGCGCCAGGTCTACCGATCCATTTGTCCACCCAAGCCAGTGCCACAAACTATGAAACATTGGAATTTTGGCGGGAAGAAGGCCTAGAACGGGTCGTTCTCGCCCGAGAAGTGTCGATGGAGGAAGTCGCTGAGATCCGCAAAAATACTAGCGTGGAGATCGAAGCCTTTATTCATGGCGCCATGTGTATTTCTTATTCTGGCCGTTGTACTTTGTCCAATCATATGTCGATGCGAGACGCCAATCGCGGCGGCTGTTCGCAATCTTGCCGCTGGAAATATGATCTGTTTGACATGCCCTTTGCAACGGAACGAAACAGTTTGACTAAAAACGGGACAGTGGAAGAAGAGTTTTCCATGAGTGCTGTGGATATGTCGATGATCGAACATATCCCGGATTTGATTGAAAACGGCGTGGATAGTTTCAAAATCGAAGGCCGCATGAAATCGATCCACTATGTTTCAACCGTGGCGAACGTTTATAAAGCAGCCGTGGACAGTTACATGGCCGATCCAGAGAACTATGTCTGCAAACAAGAATGGATCGATGAACTGTGGAAAGTTGCGCAGCGAGAGCTTGCGTCAGGCTTTTACTACGATACCCCAAGTGAAAATGAGCAGTTGTTTGGTCCGCGTCGGAAAATTCCGCAATACAAATTTATTGGGGAAGTCATGGCGTATGATCCGGCAACAAAAACAGCTACGATTCGGCAACGGAACCACTTTTCCGTTGGCGATGAAATCGAATTTTACGGTCCCGGATTCCATCACTTTCACCAAACCGTCGAAGTCATGTATAATGAAGACGGTGAATCCATCGATCGTGCACCAAATCCTATGATGCTGTTGACGATGCCGGTCAAAGAACCGGTGGAAGTCGGAGACATGATTCGGAAGAAAAAATAAGGTCGAGAGTTTCTCTCGGCTTTTTTTGTTGAATCAATCCAGCCAAAAAGGATCGATGAGAACATAGACAATCTTAAGGAGGAAACAACAAATATGGAAACATACGACTACATAGTAATTGGTGGCGGCAGCGGCGGAATCGCCTCAGCCAATCGGGCAGGGATGCACGGCGCCAAAGTATTATTGATCGAAGGCAATGAATTAGGCGGCACCTGTGTCAATGTCGGTTGTGTACCGAAAAAAGTCATGTGGCAAGCTAGTGAGATGTTAGAAATGATCAAGCGGGACGCAACTAGCTACGGCATTTATCCACATGTGGATAAATTTAATTTTACTGAGCTTGTGGATAACCGTGAAAAATACATTGATTTTTTACACACAGCCTATCAAAAAGGCTTAGACAGTAACAATATAGAAGTTATCCACGGTTATGCACAGTTTGTGGATAACCACACGGTTACCGTCAATGGGGAAAACTACCATGCAGCAAACATTTTGATTGCCACCGGTGGAAAACCTAGCGCGATGAATATTCCCGGCGGTGAGTACGCCATTGACTCGAATGGTTTTTTTGCGTTGCGAGAAGCACCAAAGCGTATGGTCGTCTTAGGGGCAGGCTACATCGCAGCCGAAATCAGCGGTGTCAGCCAACAGCTGGGCAGCCAAGTGGCTTGGGCGTACCGCAAAGAGCGACCATTACGAACCTTTGACAAGATGCTTGCGGATAATCTCGTGGAGATGTATCAAGAATCAGGAATCGAAACTTATGCAGGCTACGTGGCCTCTCGTATCATTAAAGAAGGTGACGAGTATCTCGTTCACTTTGAAAATGGCGAAACCTTGACCGGCGATTGCGTCCTTTTTGCTGGTGGTCGCGTGCCGAATACGGATAAGTTAGGTCTGGAAAACACCGATGTCCAATTGGATGAAAAAGGGTTTATCATTGTGGACAAATATCAAAATACCACAGCTGACTCGATTTTTGCGGTGGGCGATGTCATCGGAAAATTGGATTTGACCCCGGTTGCGATCGCCGCCGGTCGACGCTTGTCTGAACGCTTGTTCAACGGTCAAAGCGATGCGTACTTGGATTATCACTTAGTGCCGACGGTCATCTTTACTCATCCACCGATTGCCACGATTGGTTTATCCGAAGAAGCAGCCTTGGCAAAATACGGCCAAGAGCAGATAAAGGTGTATCGCTCGCGCTTTACACCGATGTACTTTGCTTTAAATGAGTATCGCCAAAAATGTGAGATGAAATTGGTGTGCTTAGGAAAAGAAGAAAAAATCATCGGTCTGCACGGCATCGGGATCGGTGTCGATGAAATGCTGCAAGGCTTCGCTGTAGCCATCAAAATGGGTGCTACAAAAGCAGACTTTGATCAAACCGTTGCCATTCATCCGACGGGGTCAGAAGAATTTGTGACGATGCGTTAACTAGTAAATAGAAGAAAAAATGAGCAGGGAAAAACGAATGGATCGTTCTTCCCTGCTCATTTTTATGAAAGGAAGGGGCTGTATTGTTCAGCCGCTTATCTTGAAGCACCTAGGTTCTTTATTTTTCGACATCGTAAGCGATGTAGTGCGTGTTTAAAAGCTGTGCGACATGGATATTTTCTGAAGTACTGCCGCCTCCATGGGACCCGCAACCTAGAGTCAAGGAAGGATTTAAGTTCGTGGTGCCTCCAATGGCTCCTAAAGCTGCTTGGGTATTGACTAAGATTCGGGCAGAAGGGATCGCCAGCCCAAATTCACGAACAAAGGTATCGTCTTTGGTATGAACGACAGCGGTGTGTCCAGCACCTTGGATCTTTAGCAACTCTTGGCAAAAACGAATGCCTTCCTCGGCATCAGCCACGGTATAAAACGCGAGGATCGGCGAAAGTTTCTCCCGCGCATAGGGATTGTCTTTAGCGATGACCGTCTGTTCCGAAACGAGGATTTTCGTATCACTTGGGACCGATAGACCGCTCATTTCGGCAATTTTAACTGCTGGCTGACCGATGATCCGGGGATTCAGACCGCCCTCAGCCGTGGTGATAAAATCAGCCAGCCTTTCAGACTCTTCTTGATTCAAAAAGTAGCCGTGATTTGCTTTCAATTCAGAGATCACTGTATCTTTGATCGATTGCTCAACGACTAATGCCTGTTCAGAGGCGCAGATCGTCCCATAATCGAAGGTTTTGCTACGGATGATCTGATCAACGGCTTTCGCGATGTCTGCAGATTTTTCTAGCAGTGCAGGGGTATTACCAGGGCCGACACCGATTGCTGGATTGCCCGAAGAATATGCGATTCGAACCATCGCTTTACCACCAGTAGCCAAGATTAGATCGGTATCGGGATGTGCCATCAATTTTTGGGTATCCTCAATTGTCGGTTCTTCTAGTAATTGAACCAAATCGATCGGCAATCCGCATGCTTGCAGCACCTCTTTAAAGAGGGACACGGTCTCCTTGATTGCCTGCAGCGCTCGGGGGTGAGGGGACAAGATGATTGCATTTTTCGTTTTCAATGCCAAAAGTACTTTGAAAATCGTGGTGGATGTAGGATTGGTGGAGGGGATCAAAGCAACTAAGACCCCCAATGGCGCAACGATTTTTAGCATCTTTTTCTCAGGAATTTCTTCTACGATTCCAACCGTCGGCATATCTTTAATACTGTTATATAATATTTCACTGGCAAATAAATTTTTGATGTTTTTATCTTCTGCGTTTCCAAAGCCGGTTTCTTTCTGTGCCAATTTTGCTAAGTGCATCGAGTGGCTTGTCAGTTTCTCTGCAGCTTTTCCCACCACGTAATCAACCGTTTCTTGCAAGGCAGTACGATAAAGTTCTTGGGCGTCTGACGCTTGTTTCATTAAGGAATCAACCAGTGTTAAGGGACTGTGCATCTTTGTCTCTGTCATCATATCAATCATCCTCCTTGTTTTTTATACTTTAATTATATGTGAAAGTAAGCGTTTTCTTTAGGAGGGTTCTATGCTGTTTCAGGACAATTTTATCCAAGATTGTTATATTTTTAACATGTGTTTTTATTGTTCATAAAAAGCAATAAACTTAATGATAAATGATTAAATATGGTATAATTTGAAAAAGAGAACACGGAAAGGAGCTGCTTTCATGTGCTACATTTTAGTTTCCACCCCAGATGAAAAGGAACGAAATCAGATAAAGCAAGTGGTCAGAAAAGATTTTTTTAACGCCACGCTCTTGCAAGATGCTTGGACAATGGCTGAAACGGTAGCGATCGCTGGGAAATTACACGTTGATATCCTCATCTTGTCAATCTCTAATGAGGCCGAAGATCCTTTTTATTGGACAGCCGAAGTCATGAAAAAACAGCCGAACATCAAACTGATTTTGATTGATGAGACGAAGAACTTCGACAATCTTCATCGCTCACTGCGCTGCGGAGCCATCGATTACTTAGTGCGGCCTTTAAGCAAGCAAGAGCTTCAGCACAGTATCCACCGTAGTATTCTCTCGTTGAATCAAATTTCCCTATTGCACTATTCCACGTCAGCGATCACTGATAATATTGCTGAACAAGTCAATCAGATCATTGAATACATCCATCTCAACTATCAAGAGCCGATCACCTTAGATGTCCTTGCTGCTTTCAGCCACATGCATCGCAACTATATCAGCCGGATTTTTAAAGAAGCCACTGGGATGACTTTTACTAAATATTTGACGTTTTATCGAATAGAACAAAGCAAAAAGCTGCTGGTTACTACGGAGGATTCCATTGCTGCTATCGCTGAACAAGTGGGGTATGATGATGCGGGTTATTACGCCCGGATCTTCAAACGTGAAACCAGCTATACACCAAACCAATACCGCAAAACCTTTACCTCTTCCTATGTTGCTGCAGATTTAGTGTTTGCCCAAAGAGAAATGAGTTCATGAGGGATTCCCTTGCTCAACTAAAAAAGCATGATCGCTTTTGGCAGCGACCATGCTTTTTGGTGTTCGTTCATTAGATCAATTGCTTCGCCCTAGGATCTGAGCAGTGATCTGGTAAAGATACGTTTTGGTTTCATCTTTGGTCTCAGGTAATTTCTGGATCGCCTGCAAAGCTTTTTTCGTATAGTCGGCTGCGAGTTTCTTGGCTTCCTCGATCCCAGCACTTTCTTGGACGATCCGATAGACTTCGTGGGTGTCGGTGTCCGTCATGGCGTCTTGTTTTTCCAGCAATGGGAGCAGCTGTTGGCGGTCACTTTTCAATGCCATCAACAGCGGCAGGGAATAGACGCCTTGCCGAACATCTTCCAATACGGGTTTTCCTAAAGCAGCCGCATCTTGGCTGTAATCTAAGACGTCATCCATGATTTGAAAGGCAAGGCCAATGGCTTCGCCGATCTCACGGGCTTGATTGGCAAAGCGCAAGGATGTGCCGCTTTCGTAAGCTCCGATGAAGCAGCTTAAAGCAAACAACTCAGCGGTTTTGCCGCGAATGTTTTCTAAGTAATCCTCGACAGTGACGGACAAATCGTATCGTTTGCTCATTTGTCCTAATTCGCCGGCCAGGATTTTTTCCATACTACGGGAATTCATCTGCAAGCTTTTCATGGAGCTGGCATAATCCGCCATCAATTTAAAGCAGCAGACGAAGAGGTAATCACCAGCATAGACAGCGACATCGTTGCCAAATTCGGAACGAATGGTCGGCAGCTTGCGGCGGGTGTCCGCATGATCGACGATATCGTCATGGATCAACGAGGCAGTGTGGAGCATTTCGATCGAGGCCGCCAATGCGACGGCTTTTTCACGATCTTTGTCGCTGCCATAAGCAGAAAAGAGCAGCTGATACGCAGGACGCAGCAGTTTCCCACCTGAATGGATCATGGACAGGATCGCTTGTTCGACCTCTTTGTTTTTTAGTTTTAATGATTTTTCCATCAATTGCAAGGAGGCAGATAAGTCAGCTTGCAGTGCTGGATACTCTTGCCACATGGAATGAAGTTTCATAATTAACTCCTTTATTCTGAATCCGAGCGCCATTTGACTTTGGTCTGGCGTTCATAATCAATTTGAAAACGGCGCAGTGTTTCGACACGGCGCAGCAAGTAGTTGGCGGCGATTCCGATAGCGATCCCGGACAAGATCCCAAAGAAAGACAGGACCGGCAAGTAGAGCATCACGCTCCAAGATTGAGCGATCCATGAGGCAGTGATCAACTGTCCGACGTTGTGTAAGAACCCGCCGGCTGCACTAATGCCGATGATACTGACACGCTTAGGCCCCAACTGTTTCACCAAAGACATCCCAAAGTAGCTCAGTAAGGAACCGCTCATACTATATAAGAAGGTCGAAACCGTTCCTCCTAGTAACGTCGTTAAGATCAGTCTTAGCCAAATTAAGAGAAAGCTGTCTTTTTTTGGCATGGTGAACAAAGCAATAATGGTAATTAAATTTGCCAAACCTAGTTTCGCACCAGGCGCAAAGGCAAATGGATAAGGGATCATATTTTCAACTAAACCAATCACGACCCCTTGGGCGACCAGCAGTGAGATGAAAATTATTCGTTGTAATCGACTCATAAGCAAACGATCAATAGATTAGATCGTCGGTCTCACTCCCATCTGCGGCTTGGATTTCGATCACCAATTTATGAGGCAGACAGACGATGGTTTCCCCATTTTTACTGGCCCAGCCACGGCGGACACAAATCTGGTCGCCGCAATCGGCTTCCTTGATTCGGATCCGATCCCCTTCGATCTCCAGTAAATTGGTATCGCCATCTTCATCTTCATAAAGATAGGTGTACGTTTTTTGACCTTCAACTAAGTCAAAACGCTTGATTTCTGTCCCATCGACCCGCAAGACGGCTTCTTTGTCCGCTGTTTGCGTCTGGCCAAAAATAAAAATCGGTAAAAAAGAGCTGAGGATCAAAACAAGTATGATGACGCCATCCCATGGTTTTAAATGGGCATCGCGGATAAATTCTTTTAATTTCATCAAAAAAGACTCCTGTTCTTTCATGTGATGTGTCTCATTCTAGCATAAGAAGACAAGATTCTACTAGCTGAATCCTCAATAATCCACCGATTTCTGTGCAAGGACGATCAAGAAAAAGTTCTGTACTTGGAAAGAGACCAAGACACTGATTGAAAATCAGAATGTCTTAGTCTCATGAAGTCGTACAGGTATTCTATTTTGCTGGCTTATTTATTGCCGTATAAGGAGCGAGGGGTACCGTACCACCATTTTCCAAGGGTACGTTGCAACCATGGGATTACCCAACGGTCTAAACCGACTGCGCGTCCTGAACCGTTCATCAAGGCAAATGCAACTGGAATGAACCAGATGTTTACCCAGTAGAACATACCAGACATACAGAAAGTCAACACTAAAACGATAGTCGTTGCGTTCACTAACCAAGTGAAAAGACCAGCCATCAATGCAAGAGCTAAAGCAATTTCAAAGAAGACCATGAATTTTTGGAAGAACATGGCAACGTCGTTGTTTGGCATGATAAATTGCATAACTTTTGTGAACCAGTCAGGTGATTTTTCAATCACGATCATTGGTTGCTCACCGTAGGCATAGCTCAAACCGAAGTGTGCGGCTTGTGTCGCTGCATCGGCTGCTTCACCGGCACCACTAGCGGCACTTGCTGCATCGGCTGCTTCACTAGCACCACTTGCTGCATCAGCGACTGTTTGGTATTCCCAAGTCCAAGGGAATACGCTGTTGCCTTGGAACCAAGAACCTTCACCGAACCAAGTACCAGGTTTGAAGACTTCCCCATTCGTACCCAAAATTTTCTTGAAGGCTTCAACGAACCAGACAAGACCATAGAAAATACGAAGCGGAACACTCCACAAGACGTTTCCGTAACGAGACGTATGACCACGAGCGACTGTCCGGTCATCTTTGATGTGGAAGATTTCATGCATCAAGTATTGGAACATGTAGTAACCAGAACGAATATCAAAGAAGTATTTCAAGTTAACGATATGTTTCATAATGATCGCTAAGAAACCGCTCAGGTGAATCTTATTGAATAAGTTCGCCACGCCCCATTTGGCACCGATGGAAACCATAAATCCTTGGTAGTTTCCTTTGAATTTATGTTTTTCGCCGCCTTTGATGGCTGAAACGATATTCGTTGCTGCAGTGTGCCCAGTTTGTTCAGCTGCTTGCACGATTTGTGGTGTTGGTGTGTTCGGGAATTCTTCGAAGTAAACCAAGTCACCAATAATATAGATGTTTTTGTCTTCGTAGCCTTTTGCTTCCATGTACTCATTGGCAACTAGACGGAACCCACGCGCGGTTTCTAAACCGAAATCAGCAGCATCGCTAGTTCCTTTGACGCCGGCAGTCCAGATTAATGTGTGGGTTGGGATCGTTGAACCATCTTTTAGTTTGATGTGGTCAGGTGCCACTTCAACGATAGGTGCATTCAAGACAAGATCAACATTGTTTTTCTTCAAGTAACGTTCTGCTTTGGCTGCATCGTTACGATCAAGCATGTTTAAGATCGTTGGCATTGCTTCAACGACTTTCAAGCTGATTTCACTTGGGTCCAATTTATAATCGGAAGCTAAACGATCTTTCCAATCGATCAGTTCACCGATCATTTCGATCCCAGTAAATCCAGAACCACAAACGACAAACGTCAACATTGCTTTACGTAATGCTGCATCTGGTTCGATCGCTGCTTTTGCGACAGTTTTTTCAATGTGTTCGCGAATGCGGACAGCATCGTCAAATGACCATAGAGTAAAGCCATTTTCTTTGACACCAGGTGTACCGAAGTCATTCGGTTCGCCACCCATCCCTAAGATCAAGTAGTCAAATGAATAGCTGCCTAATTTTGTTTGGACGGTTTTATTTTCTTTATCGATCCCAGTTACTGTATCGGTTACTAAACGAACATTTTTCTTGCGTGAGAACAAGCGCTGCAAGTCATATTGAATTGCGGTAGGTTCTACACGTCCTCCAGCGACTTCATGCAGTTCAGTCATCATCGTATGATAAGAGTGACGGTCGATCAATGTTATCTCAACATCATTGTCTTTTTTCAATTTCTTTGCCATGTACTTCGTAGCAGAAACGCCTGCATAACCGGCACCGACAACGACAATGTTTTTCTTTGCCATTGCAAATCTCTCCTTAATAAAAATAATCTATGATAATAATTACACAATCGTTCCTATTATATAGACAAATGGTTCATTTGTCTAACGATTCTGATGAAAAAAACGCATATTTCCTGAAATTCGTGAAAACTTGCGAAAATCAAAAAATAAGTCATTTTTTATTGAAAAAGCGGAAAGGAAGCGGTTGACATCTCGTAAATTTACTTTACAATGTTAGATGTATCACAAACTTTTTTGTGGGGAAAATAAACAAGTAAAAGGTGGATAATTATGAAAGCAAAGAAATTGATTGTAGGTATGGCGGTATTTTCATTCGCAGCATTATTGTTAGGGGGATGCGGAGCAGACGACAACAATACAGGTTCTTCGTCAACTAGTGAAAGTACATCACAAACTTCTGCAAGCGATTCTGCAACTACAGAAAGCTCAGAAGCAACCGTCGTTGCAGGCGAGCCAATGCAAGATGGTACGTATCGTTTAGAAGAAAAGAACTATAAAAACGACTACCGTGTCACATTTGAGATCACAGTCAAAGACGGCAAAATCGTTGAATCAAAATATGACAACGTCAATGCGGATGGCGAATCAAAAACAGAAAACACTGAATACAATGAAACAATGAAAGAAAAAGCAGGCATCAGCCCAGAAGAATTTATTCCTAAATTCAATGAAGAGTTAGTTGCCGCACAAAGCCCTTCTTCAATCGAAGTAGTTTCTGGCGCGACTCATTCCTTTGATTCCTTCCAAAACTATGCACAACAATTGATTCAAGCGGCGCAAGCAGGCAACACGGAAACCATTGAAATCGACAATGGTGCCGACTTGAAAGACGGAACCTATACATTAGAAGAAAAGAACTACTCAAACGGTTACCGCGTAGTCTTCTCAATGACTGTAGCTGACGGCAAAATCTCTGAATCAAACTACGACTACCTAAACGAAGCAGGCGAGTCGAAAAAAGATGATGCATCATACAACGAAAACATGGAAGCAAAATCTGGTACAAGTCCAGAAGAGTTCATTCCAAACTTCAATGAAGCCTTTGTTTCTGCTGTCAATGCCGAAGACGGCTCTGTGGCAGACATGGATGTTGTTTCAGGGGCAACCCACAGCTTCCACAGCTTTGTTATCTATGCACAACAATTGTTGAATGCCGCTGAAAAAGGCGACCAAACAACAATCGAAGTGGATAACTTCGTTACTGAATAATCACAACTTCTTTCCATGAAGAGGACAGCATTCGTTTTGAGTGCTGTCCTTTTTTCATGGGCAACAAGGTCACAAAAGCAAGTTCGTGCAAAAGGAAGCAATCTGGAGGGAAGGTTTTTTAAAAAAGAACTGTTTTTTACAAAGAAGAAAAGGTTCGATTAAGGATTCCTAAAATACGTTGAGGAATCACGGAATGCCCCTTTTCATTCTGCCAAAAAAAGGCTATTATATGAAGGTTGAAGACAATAGAAAAGAGGAAAATCATGAAAAAGAAAGTAACGTTTTTTCTGATGTTTGTTTTTTTAGGCACAATGTTGGCAGCCTGCGGCAGTGATCAGGAAGCAACGACGCTGCGCGAAGAACCATATTTTCAAGAAGAATTTTTATTAGGTACGTATACTCGGATTCGCATTTATGATGAAGGCAAAGAGGACGCTATGAAGCCTGCCTTTGACCGCATCAGAGAGTTAGGCGATAAAATCACCATCAACCAAGCAGGGTCAGAGATCGATGAAATCAATGCGCAAGCTGGCATCAAGCCAGTGAAGGTCTCAGATGATATCTATTATTTGTTGAAAGAAGCCTATGATTATAGTGTGAAATCAGAAGGCGGCTTTAATATGGCCATCGGTGCGATCACCCAATTATGGCGAATCGGCTTTGATGATGCCCGCAAGCCAGAGCAATCTGAGATCGATGAAGCGTTGAAACATATCAATTATGAACAAGTCGAGTTTAACGACGAAGACCACACGGTGTATTTAAAAGACAAGGACATGATCCTTGACCTTGGGGCGATCGCCAAAGGCTACATCACGGATGAAGTCGTCAAAGTGCTGAAGGACAATGGCGTGACTTCCGCGATCGTCGATTTGGGCGGGAATGTCTATGTGTTAGGTCATAGCAACCGCGGTGCAGATGAGCCATGGAATGTCGGAATCCAAGATCCAAACAAATCTCGCGGCTCGATTATCGGCAGTATCAAAGAAACCAATAAAACAGTAGTTACTTCAGGGATCTACGAACGCTACTTAGAAGTAGACGGCAAAACATATCACCATATTTTTGATTCTGAGACTGGCTATCCTTACGATAGCGATGTAGCAAGTGTGACTGTGATCACTGACAAATCCATCGATGGTGACGGGTTGACTACGGTGGCGTTTGATAAAGGAGTCAAAGAAGGCTTGGCTTATATCGAACAGCATACCGAAAAGGGAACCGATGCGATCTTTATCACAAAAGAAGATAAAGTGTACGTAACAGACGGCATCAAAGATACCTTTGAGCTTTCAGAGGAATCAGGCTACACGATGGGTGATCGTGCTGATTTAGAATAGGAGGAGTGAAAGATGTCTCTTTCAGTGTTTTTAGAAGTGGTGGAGATCCGCACCAAGGTGGCGAGTGTCTTCCCCTTCATTATGGGTGTGTTGTTCTCGTTGGTGTATTTTCATGAATTTCATCCGTTGAATACTGTAATTTTTTTTCTGGGGATGCTGCTGTTTGATTTGACGACGACGTCCATCAACAATTATATGGATTTTAAAAAAGCCAAATCAGAGACCTACAAATACCAGCACAATGTGATCGGGCGCGAAAACATCTCAGAAGCTACTGTTCGCAATCTGATTTTTGCGATGCTGGCAGGAACCTTACTGATCGGTCTTTACTTGACCTTTGTTACCGGCTGGCTGCTGCTAGTGATGGGGCTGGTGGTTTGTTTTATCGGGGTCTTTTATACCTTTGGCCCCATTCCGTTATCGCGGATGCCTTTAGGCGAGGTATTCAGCGGTGTAACGATGGGATTAGGGATTTTTGCCATCACGATCTATATCAATACCATTGATCAAAAAGTGTTTTATCTGGCACTGGATTTTGCGAACGGAACCTTTGGCTTAGTGGGGAATCTCTGGGCTGTGTGTGCCATCGTGTTGGCATCCTTGCCATTGATTTTCACGATTGCTGACATCATGTTAGCCAATAACTTACGGGATCTGGAAGCCGACATCGAAAACCATCGCTACACGCTGGTGTACTACATCGGTCGCGAAGCAGGTATCCGTCTGTTTCAAGGCATGATGTTGGCGTCTTATGCCGCTATTTTATTGGGCCTCTTGTTTGGACTCTTTCAATGGCCGATATTGCTCGTGTTTCTGACACTGCCAAAAATCCGCCAAAACTTGAAAGAACATCAAGCCAGCCTGCCGCACCCACGTAGCTTCGGCTATTCGATTAAAAACATGATTTTATTCAACAGCAGCTATGCCTTGGGCTTGCTTTTGTGCCTGCTGTGGCAATTGCTGTAAAAGAAAAGATCGACCCGCTCTTGAAAGAGCAGGTCGATCTTTTTTTTGTGGGGAATGAAATAGCGCATAAAAACTGTAGAAAAGACATGATAAAAGAACAAGCATCCTACTTAGTATGAAAAGATGAGGCTCGCTTTCTCAGCGATCCTGATTGCAACAGTAAAGTTGTGGTGACAGTAGCTAATCCCGATAGAAAGGGGAGCTGCCTAGGTTGTTCTTTTGTATGACCCCTCGGAATAAGCAGGTCTGTTTATGGAGCATTTATGCTTGACTGATTCCTTACGAAAGCAGCGAATCAGCAAGCGGATTTGCGACTTTTTGCAGCATCAATACCGTTCCAAACTGATTTCTCCAGAAGAAAGCACCTTGCGCTCCGTTGCTGTTTCCACCACTAATTCACCGGTGTTAGTAATGTCTTTGGCGATTCCTTCATAGGTCACACCTTGTTGTGTAAACTGAACGGTGCGGCCCAAAACGAAGGATTTCTGCCGATAGCGGGCCATATAATCCATGTCAGGCAGCTTTGCCAATAATTGGAAGAACCGACGCCAAATTTCTTGGATCAAGGTTGCCCGAGAAAAGGTTGGATACTCTTCACCAGGAAAGAGTGAGGTCGCTTTTTCCCGAATCTCTGCTGGAAACTGCTGTTGCGGAATCGAAAAACTGATGCCGATACCGATCACAACCGAGGTAATGCGGCCTGTTTCAAAGTCACTGGTTGCTTCAGACAAAATACCGCAGATTTTTTTTCCATCTAAGTACAGATCGTTGACCCACTTAATGGCCGTTTCCTTCATTAGAAGGGCATCGATGGCTTCTGCGACTGCCACCGCAGCCAAAACGGTATATTGCGGCAATTCTTGAAACGCTTGGTTGGGTTTTAAGAGCAAGCTCATGTAGATCCCTTGTTTTTTCGGTGAGAAAAACGGTCGTTCGAAGCGGCCATGACCGCCTGTTTGCGTTTCGGTCAAAAAAAGGGCGGGGGTCGCCAGTCCACTGTCCAAAGCGGCGATCTTGGCTTCTTTCATGGTGGACTCAACAGCATCCTTGATTTGAATCGTGGGGATCATCGGCAAGGCGGCTGCAAGTGCTGCTTGATCGTAGCGGTCAGCGGAGACAAAGCGATAGCCGTTGGCCAAGTGTTCGAAATGATAGCCTTCTTTCTCAAGTTCTTTAATGGCTTTCCAGACTGCTGTACGAGAGATCGACAAGGCTTGGGCTAGTTTTTCTCCGGACAGTACAGTATCTTCTTTTTGTAATAAGGTCAGTATTTTTTCTTTTGTCGTCATAAGGATATCCTTCCTAATGTTTCACGTGTAACGTTTTCGTTAGCATAGCAAGAAATCGGCAAAAAGCAAAGTAGTTTCTTACGAAAAACAGTCCTCACCAGCCTTGTTTTTTTTCTTTAGAAAATCTTAGGAAATGGGTGCGTCAGAAAAGCATTGTAACTTCCAATGAAAGCTTGACAGAAAAGTACTTCATCTGTATAATAAGGAGTTGCAAAAACTATCTGAACGAAAAAAGCAGAAACGAAATATTGTCCGTTTCGGCTTAGGAATAAGGAAACAAAAGTAGAAAATGCCCAATGCATCCGTTCTATTTTTGGTTTTTTTTTGCCTAAAAGCCGCAAAAAATGCTTTCTGTAACCTATATTTAATATTTGTTACAGTTTTGTAAATAATCGGATAGCCTTTTTGAAAGACTTTATGAAGAGGTGAAGAGCTTGGCTGGACACGTAGTAAAATACGGAAAGCATCGCGAACGTAGAAGTTTCGCACGGATCAGTGAAGTATTAGAATTACCGAATTTGATTGAAATTCAAACCGACTCTTACCAATGGTTCCTAGATGAGGGCCTAAGAGAAATGTTTGAAGATATTTTGCCAATCGAAGGATTCAACGGTAACTTGTCCCTAGAATTTGTGGATTATGAATTGAAAGAACCAAAGTATACAGTAGAAGAAGCCCGTGCCCATGATGCAAACTATTCGGCACCATTACATGTTACTTTGCGTTTGACGAACCGTGAAACTGGGGAAATCAAATCCCAAGAAGTATTCTTTGGTGATTTCCCATTAATGACTGAACAAGGAACCTTTATCATCAACGGGGCAGAACGGGTTATCGTTTCTCAGTTGGTCCGCTCTCCAGGTGTATATTTCCATGGCAAAGTCGATAAAAACGGCAAAGAAGGCTTTGGTTCAACTGTTATCCCTAACCGCGGTGCGTGGTTAGAAATGGAAACTGATGCCAAAGATATCTCTTACGTACGGATTGACCGTACCCGTAAAATTCCTTTGACGGTCTTAGTCCGTGCCCTAGGGTTTGGTTCTGATGACACGATCTTTGAAATTTTCGGCGACAGTGAATCATTGCGCAACACGATCGAAAAAGACTTGCATAAAAACGCAAGCGATTCTCGTACCGAAGAAGGATTGAAAGATGTTTACGAACGTCTTCGTCCAGGCGAGCCAAAAACAGCAGACAGCTCACGTAGCTTGCTGAACGCACGTTTCTTCGATCCAAAACGTTACGACTTAGCAAATGTTGGTCGTTACAAAGTAAACAAAAAATTAGACTTGAAAACACGTCTATTGAACTTGACCTTAGCAGAAACCTTGGTTGACCCTGAAACAGGCGAGATCATTGTTGAAAAAGGCACGGTTTTGACTCACCAAGTCATGGAAACACTAGGCGCATTTATCGATAATGGCCTAAACAGTGTAACGTACTATCCATCAGAAGATGGGGTCGTTACCGAACCAATGACCGTCCAAGTCATCAAAGTCTTTTCACCAAAAGATCCAGAACAAGAAGTCAACGTGATCGGTAATGGCTATCCAGATACTGCTACACGTACGGTTCGTCCAGCAGACATCATTGCTTCAATGAGCTACTTCTTCAACTTGATGGAAGGCATCGGCAATGTCGATGACATCGACCACTTAGGAAACCGTCGGATTCGTTCTGTTGGTGAATTATTGCAAAACCAATTCCGGATCGGGCTTGCTCGGATGGAGCGTGTCGTGCGTGAACGGATGTCGATCCAAGACACCGAAACCTTGACACCGCAACAATTGATCAACATTCGTCCGGTTGTCGCAAGTATCAAAGAATTCTTTGGTTCTTCTCAGTTGTCACAGTTCATGGACCAAACAAACCCACTGGGTGAGTTGACCCATAAACGTCGTCTATCTGCCTTAGGACCTGGTGGTTTGACCCGTGACCGTGCCGGCTATGAAGTCCGAGACGTTCACTATTCCCACTATGGCCGTATGTGTCCGATCGAAACGCCTGAGGGACCAAACATCGGGTTGATCAACAGCTTGGCCTCTTATGCCAAAGTCAACAAGTATGGCTTCATTGAAACACCATACCGTCGAGTTGACCGCGAAACAGGCCGTGTTACTGACAAGATCGATTACTTGACTGCCGATACCGAAGACCACTACGTTGTGGCCCAAGCAAACAGCTTGTTAAATGAAGACGGCTCTTTCGTAAACGACGTTGTTATGGCGCGTGCTACTTCTGAAAACTTGGAAGTTTCGATCGATAAAGTCGACTACATGGACGTATCACCAAAACAAGTAGTCGCAGTCGCAACCGCATGTATTCCTTTCTTGGAAAACGATGACTCCAACCGTGCCTTGATGGGTGCCAACATGCAGCGGCAAGCTGTACCATTGATCAATCCGAAAGCACCTTGGGTTGGTACTGGTATGGAATACAAATCAGCACATGACTCAGGAGCTGCTTTGTTATGTAAACATGATGGGATCGTAGAATACGTGGATGCAGCCGAAGTGCGCGTTCGTCGTGACAATGGCGCATTGGACGTTTATTCTGTTACCAAATTCCGTCGTTCAAACTCAGGAACCAGCTACAACCAACGTCCATTAGTAGCACTTGGTGAAAAAGTCGAAAAAGGCGACATCTTAGCAGATGGCCCATCTATGGAACAAGGCGAAATGGCACTAGGACAAAACGTCTTAGTCGCATTCATGACTTGGGAAGGGTACAACTATGAAGATGCCATCATCATGAGCCGTCGTTTGGTGAAAGATGATGTTTACACTTCTGTCCATATTGAAGAATATGAATCAGAAGCCCGCGACACAAAATTAGGACCTGAAGAAATCACTCGCGAAATCCCGAACGTTGGGGAAGACGCATTGAAAGACCTAGACGAAATGGGGATTATCCGTATTGGTGCGGAAGTCAAAGATGGCGATCTGCTTGTTGGGAAAGTCACGCCAAAAGGGGTAACGGAACTTTCAGCAGAAGAGCGTTTATTGCACGCAATCTTTGGTGAAAAAGCCCGCGAAGTGCGTGACACTTCTCTACGTGTGCCTCACGGCGGCGGCGGAATCGTCCACGATGTCAAAATCTTTACCCGCGAAGCTGGCGATGAATTGTCACCAGGTGTGAACATGCTGGTTCGCGTTTATATCGTTCAAAAACGGAAAATCCATGAAGGGGATAAAATGGCCGGACGTCACGGAAACAAAGGGGTCGTTTCTCGCATTATGCCAGAAGAAGACATGCCTTTCTTACCAGATGGCACACCAGTCGATATCATGCTGAACCCATTAGGGGTACCTTCTCGGATGAACATTGGACAAGTATTAGAGTTACACTTAGGAATGGCTGCGCGTCAACTAGGCATTCACGTGGCAACACCAGTCTTTGATGGTGCCAGCGATGAAGATGTTTGGGCAACCGTTGCTGAAGCAGGAATGGCCAGCGATGCCAAAACAGTGCTTTACGACGGACGTACCGGCGAACCATTTGATGGCCGCATCTCCGTTGGTGTCATGTACATGATCAAATTGGCCCACATGGTCGATGATAAATTGCATGCCCGTTCCATTGGACCTTACTCATTGGTTACTCAACAACCATTGGGAGGAAAAGCCCAATTTGGTGGACAACGTTTCGGAGAGATGGAAGTTTGGGCACTGGAAGCATACGGTGCTGCTTACACCTTGCAAGAAATCTTGACCTACAAATCAGATGACGTGGTTGGTCGTGTGAAAACATACGAAGCGATCGTCAAAGGGGAACCAATTCCAAAACCAGGTGTACCAGAATCATTCCGCGTATTAGTAAAAGAATTGCAATCACTGGGTCTAGACATGCGTGTCCTAGATATCGATGATGCAGAGATCGAACTACGTGATATGGATGATGACGATGATGATTTGATCACCGTTGATGCCTTAACAAAATTTGCGGAGCAACAAACAGCCCGTGAATTAGAACAAAAAGCACAAACAGAAGCTAAAAATGCCGCCGACGCGTTGAACCAACAAATCGAGACAGCAGAAGATCGCTTGCAATAATAGACGGCCCTCGCTATTTCCGCCACCAGCGGAAATAGCCCCCGTTCTATCGGATATGTCCATGAAATGAAATGGAGGGAACCTTTTTTGATCGATGTAAATAAATTCGAAAGTATGCAAATCGGTTTGGCTTCTCCTGAAAAAATCAGAAGCTGGTCTTATGGTGAAGTAAAAAAACCAGAAACCATTAACTACCGTACGTTAAAACCTGAACGCGAAGGGTTGTTTGACGAGCGTATTTTCGGTCCAACCAAAGACTGGGAATGTGCTTGCGGCAAATACAAACGGATCCGCTATAAAGGCATCGTTTGTGACCGTTGCGGCGTGGAAGTAACACGTTCAAAAGTGCGTCGTGAACGCATGGGACACATTGAATTAGCAGCACCAGTATCACACATTTGGTACTTCAAAGGCATTCCTTCACGGATGGGTCTTGTTTTAGACATGAGCCCACGTGCATTGGAAGAAATCATCTACTTTGCTTCTTACGTAGTGATTGAACCAGGAAACACCAGCCTTGAGAAAAAACAACTATTGACTGAACGGGAATACCGTGAAAAACGTGACCAATACGGTCAAGAATTTTCAGCAGCGATGGGGGCCGAAGCCATCAAACAACTATTAGATGGTGTTGATCTTGAAGGCGAAGTTGCTGAATTGAAAGAAGAATTGAAAAACGCAACTGGACAAAAACGGACGCGTGCGATCCGCCGTTTGGATATCTTAGAAGCATTCCGTGCTTCAGGAAACAAACCAAGCTGGATGGTCATGGACGTTATCCCAGTTATCCCGCCTGATTTGCGCCCAATGGTGCAATTAGAAGGTGGACGTTTTGCCACAAGTGACTTGAACGACTTGTATCGTCGTGTAATCAACCGTAACAACCGTTTGAAACGCTTGTTAGACTTGAATGCACCAAACATCATCGTTCAAAATGAAAAACGGATGCTGCAAGAAGCAGTCGATGCCTTGATCGATAACGGTCGTCGCGGCCGTCCAGTTGCAGGACCAGGGAACCGCCCATTGAAATCTCTTTCTCACATGTTGAAAGGGAAACAAGGTCGTTTCCGTCAAAACTTGCTAGGAAAACGGGTCGACTACTCAGGTCGTTCAGTTATCGTCGTTGGTCCATTCCTTAAAATGTATCAATGTGGTCTGCCAAAAGAAATGGCGATCGAATTGTTCAAACCATTCGTGATGCGGGAGCTTGTTTCTCGTGAAATCGCGTCAAACATCAAAAATGCCAAACGCAAAATCGAACGTCAAGAAGACGAAGTTTGGGATGTTTTAGAAGATGTCATCAAAGAACATCCAGTGCTATTGAACCGGGCACCTACGCTTCACAGATTAGGTATCCAAGCATTTGAACCAGTCTTAGTTGAAGGCCGTGCCATTCGTTTGCACCCACTTGTTTGTGAAGCCTACAATGCCGATTTCGATGGAGACCAAATGGCCGTTCACGTACCATTGAACGAAGAAGCGCAAGCAGAAGCACGTATGCTGATGTTAGCAGCCCAAAACATTTTGAATCCAAAAGACGGAAAACCAGTTGTAACACCATCTCAGGATATGGTCCTAGGGAACTACTACTTGACGATGGAAGAAGAAGGCCGTGAAGGGGAGGGCATGATCTTCCGTGACATGGACGAAGCAGTTACGGCATGGCGCAATGGCTACGTGCATTTACACACACGGATCGCCATCAATCCAAACACTTTAGGGGACAAACCATTCACGTCTGAACAAAAACAACGCTTGATGGTAACAACGGTAGGTAAAGTGATCTTCAACTCGATCATGCCGCCAGAATTCCCATTCTTGAATGAACCGACTGACTACAACTTGACGGTTCAAACACCAGACAAGTACTTTATTGAAGCTGGTACAGATGTGCCTGCCTTCATCAAAGAACAAGAGCTTGTTGGCCCATTCAAGAAGAAAAACTTAGGAAACATCATTTCAGAAGTCTTCAAACGTTTCCGCATCACTGAAACGTCACGCATGCTTGACCGCATGAAAGACTTAGGATACAGCCATTCAACAATGGCAGGTATCACCGTTGGTATCGCTGATATCATGAACTTGCACGAAAAACATGACATCATCGACAATGCCCACAAACAAGTAGAAACGATCACGAAACAATTCCGTCGTGGGTTGATTACCGATGACGAGCGTTATGAACGAGTTATTGGTGTTTGGAATGCAGCCAAAGATGAAATTCAGTTAAAACTGATGGAATCATTGGAAGCGAAAAACCCAATCTTCATGATGTCTGATTCCGGTGCCCGTGGTAACATCTCCAACTTTACTCAGCTTGCTGGGATGCGTGGATTGATGGCCGCGCCTAACGGACGAATCATGGAATTGCCGATCATCTCAAACTTCCGTGAAGGTCTATCTGTCTTGGAAATGTTTATCTCGACCCATGGTGCCCGTAAAGGGATGACCGATACCGCCTTGAAAACAGCCGATTCCGGTTACTTGACACGTCGTTTAGTTGACGTTGCCCAAGATGTCATCATCCGTGAAGACGATT
Organism: Candidatus Enterococcus avicola; assembly: GCF_047470845.1. Lineage (NCBI taxonomy): Bacteria > Bacillati > Bacillota > Bacilli > Lactobacillales > Enterococcaceae > Enterococcus > Candidatus Enterococcus avicola. Next base: position 43,785 of record NZ_JBLGTY010000016.1, read on the forward strand.
GTGGTACTGACCGTGGTTTAGACATTCAAGCAATTCGCGAAGGAAACGAAATCATCGAATCCTTAGAAGAACGTTTGATTGGACGTTACACACGTAAATCAGTGATCCATCCTGAAACTGGCGAAGTCCTTCTAGGGGTCAATGAATTGATCACTGAAGATTTAGCCAAAGCCATCGTGGACGCTGGCATCGAAACAGTATCCATTCGCTCTGTCTTCACATGTAACACCAAACATGGTGTATGTAAACATTGTTATGGCCGCAACTTAGCCACTGGTTCTGAAGTTGAAGTTGGGGAAGCAGTCGGTACCATCGCTGCCCAATCAATCGGTGAACCTGGTACTCAGTTGACCATGCGTACCTTCCATACCGGCGGGGTTGCCGGAGACGATATCACGCAAGGTCTCCCTCGTGTCCAAGAAATCTTTGAAGCCCGTAATCCGAAAGGACAAGCGGTCATTACCGAAGTTACCGGAGAAGTCATCGATATCTCAGAAGACCCTTCAACTCGGACCAAAGAAGTGACCATCAAAGGGGAAACCGATACGCGTACGTATACCGTTCCTTATACTGCCCGGATGAAAGTAGCAGAAGGCGACTTTATCCATCGTGGTGCACCATTGACGGAAGGTTCGATCGATCCAAAACAACTGTTACAAGTTCGCGATGTCTTGTCGGTTGAAAACTACCTATTACGGGAAGTTCAACGCGTTTACCGGATGCAAGGGGTAGAAATCGGCGACAAACATATCGAAGTAATGGTTCGTCAAATGCTGCGTAAAGTCCGCGTCATGGATCCAGGTGATTCAGGCATCTTGCCAGGAACATTGTTGGATATCGCCGACTTTAAAGACCGCAACTACGACACATTGGTAGCCGGCGGCGTTCCTGCAACTAGCCGTCCAGTCCTATTAGGGATCACGAAAGCATCCTTGGAAACCAACAGCTTCTTGTCTGCTGCGTCCTTCCAAGAAACCACTCGTGTGTTGACCGATGCAGCGATCCGCGGCAAGAAAGATCCACTTCTTGGATTGAAAGAAAATGTTATCATCGGTAAGATCATCCCAGCTGGTACTGGTATGCCTCGTTACCGTGAAATGGAACCAAAAGAAGTAACAGTTGCCAGCGAAAATGTCTACAGCATCTCAGACATCGAAGCACAAATGGCTGCTGAAGACGCATTGAACAGCCAAAACTAATCAATGCCCAGCACCTGATTGACTCAGTGTGACGGAAAAGCTTGTCATTCTTCGGAATGGCAAGCTTTTTTTGTTTATACTATAGAAATTCATGTTATTAGGTCATATGTGCAAAAGAAATCACCTTCGAAAGTATGATGAAACCCGACATGCGCTCAAATTGTTCTTTGGCGTACGTCATTCGACTCTCTCGAAGGTGATTTTTTTGGTTTGTTAGTTTTCCTCTTGCCGTTCTTGCAGCATCCGAATCCCCTTTTCCTGAATCTGCCGAGCGATAAACGCCAAATCATTTGAAGTCAGGTTGATGTCTGCATAATGAAACACATTTTTTCTGCAGGAGGGGGTCAAATTGCCGATGATCAGATCATAGGTCTCATCCAGCATAGTCAGCGAAAACGAATCGAGGGGATTTAAGATCGTGATCGTTAGCTGATAGGGAATAAACTGCTGGATCTTTGTTTGGATAAATTCCGTATGATAACTATTCGTATCATAAAACAAGGCTAAGCGAAAGCCAGCATTGGCGTCGATGATTTCTTTGGCAAAATTGGGAAAAGAAGTATGGAAAATATAAATCAGGTAATTGATCGTACTTGGTCGAATGATCGGTAAACTCGAATGGGTCAAAAGCTGAACGATGTCTTGGTTGACTGCTTGCTGAACAAAATCACAATTAGCAACAAAGCGGGCGAAGCGATCATCCAAAATGCAGTAAGGAACCTGCAGATTGATCCCAAGAAAATAGGAAAAGACGACGGCATCCAGCTTTTCTTCAAAATTGCTTTCACGGTAGTTGTATTTTCGAAACAATTGCTTCGTCAAATGATAAAATTCTTGTTTGGTTTTGCGAAAGACAGCGGGGTCTTGCCCAATGTGCGTCGTGACATAGCCAACCATTTTTTCTACATAGGCACGGGTGTAGCCAGTAAATTCACTCAAGTCGATTTTTTCTAAAAAATACTCGATATGATCCGCATTGGTTTCAGAGGCAGCAAAACGGTCACGCTTCGTATTGATATAGATGACAAAAGCGATCTTTTTGATATCGGAAAAATAGAGATTTAAGGGCGTCGCTGCTGCCATAATATGGGCGATTTTCAAAAATTCCTGTTCTTGATTGATGTTGGCGTCGATAAATTCATATTGGTATTTCTCCAAGAAGAAAATCAGAAAAAATTGGCGAATATTCTTTTCATTGCCTTTTAACTGGATAGGTTTGGTTGCGATAAAGAAATCAAAAGGAGCCAGAATCAAGTTGATCCTCTTAATTAAACGAATAATCGATGATTTGCTTAAATTTAATTCCAGCGCCAGCATATCATAACTGGTAAAACTGGAAGAAAACAATAATTCCAGTAATTGAAACGCAGAAGAACGGTTCAAAAAGTGGCTGTAAATATCCAAACGAGTAGCAAAGGGATGTAAGTGCAAGCGAACCGCTGAAAAATCATCAAATTGTAAATCCAGAAACGAAAATTCATTGTCAATTTCTGCGATATAGGTTTTTGCTGAGGACATGGAGATAGAAAATTTCAGTGCTAAATCGTGAAGACTGGTCCCTTGATCGTCCAATAAATACTCAATCAGCTGTAGTTTCTTTTGTGAAGTGGATGATAACAATTTCCGTAACATATTTTCCTCCAAGCCTCCTTTTGACTAAATAGTATCACGTTTTTACATGTATTCAAAAAAATTACCTGTTGAATTTTTTTTGAATACATCACCACGTGATAATTTGGGAAAATAGAAGTGTGGGATAGTAGTAACACGTTTGATGCAAGTAGCAAAGACCTAAATCGTAGAATCATGGGAAGGGGGAAAAAAGCAGTTGTTTGTTGGGATATCTTGCTCACTGTTGAACAATTTTATTCGTGGAGCACTTCCGAAATCAATTGAATAAAAAAACTTTATACAAAAGGAATGAATAATCATGAAAAAGCCATTTTCTATCTATATATGTTTGCTGGTGTTGCTTGGTTCAATTGTTTGTGAACCAACGATCATATTAGCAGAAGCACTTAACGCAACCGATAGCACGCAACGGACGACAGAAACGCTAGCAAGTAGCGAAGCAGAGAGCGAAACGATCGATTCGGAAAAAGCACCGACGGACTCATCTGGGACAGAGGAAACACAACCTACGACTACTCAATCTACAGAAGCACCAACCACCGTCCCTAGCGAGAGTCAAGAAACCCAAGCATCTTCGACATTGAATCAAAACAGTATTCAACCGCGAGCACCAGATGCTGAGGCGGAAACGGAAGCTTCGGCTACCGCGGAGAATCTTAGTGCCAACCTAAATGAACGGGGCGTGCAGCTATTTGATAATGTTCGGATCACTGACTTAAACGATCAACCCTTCACTGCCGAAAATCCACCGATGTATAACGGCAACATCAAAATCCATTTTGACTGGTCGTTAGCAGACACGGAAGAAATTCGCGCAGGCGATTATTATACGTATCAATTGCCAGACTATTTTGCCATTCATAATACCGTTAGCGGCGAATTGACTCGTTCTGGCGGACAATCGATCGGAACCTTTACCTTGGATCATGATGGTACATTGACCGTCACGTTTAATGAGGCCGCACAGACATTATCCAATCGTTCGGGGACCATTGATCTGATCACGGAATTAAGTGTGAGTACTGTTACTGAAGAAGTGACGATTCATACTGGGATCTACGATGAAGATGGTCATGAGATCATCATTACATTGCCGATTTATGAAGTCGATATCATTAAGACTGGTAATGTGACTTCCAGCGGTTCAGTGGTTTGGGAAATTATTTTTAACCAAACCAGTCGTGAATTGCACGATGTGGTGATCACCGATAAGATGCCCCAAGGCTTATCTTATAGTACCTCGACGGGCTACTTGTACGATGAAGCTACCGAAGAGTGGGTTCGTACCGATGGCTTATATACCTTTAACAGCGTCAACAACACGTTTACCTTCAATCAAACCGTCAATCAACCGGTCCGCATCGTCATCAATAGTGCAGTCACCGATCCAACGGCTTCTTCTTTCAAAAACACGGCAACAATCAACGGTAGCGATTTTACAGAAAAAACCGCAGAAGCAACGGTGACCTATGATGAACAATCAGAATACAAACGGTTTAAAGGGTATGATCAAGAAACGAAACGTGCGTCATGGGAAATTTCCGTCACATTGGACAAAGACCAAGCCAAAGTTTTGGATCAGACCTATTCAGGAACGGATCCTGAAAAAGCCCTGCACTTTTTTGTGCCAGAGACTTTGGTGATCACAGACAAAGATGGTAACTCGATTCCAGCAGAAGATTGGTCCTTTGATGGGACGTACCAGTTGGACAAAGAGGGGGAAATCGTACGCTTTGGTATCACGTTTGCCAAAGCTGGTTACTACAAGATTCAATACGATACTCAGCTATATGAATCGGTTTTAGCCGATACCCGTATTTACAACTACGCTTCGGTCCGCGACAATCAAAATACCTCGTTGACGGGCAGTGGGATCGTGACGCCAACCAAAACGATCGGTGTCGTGAAAACAGCTGGCACCAAAGATTATGAGACAAAGACTGTCGCATGGAAGATTGATGCCAATACGAATCAGCAAACAGTTAGCGACCTGATCATCGAAGACCGCTATCAATTGATCTCTGGCGCAAACAGCAGCGCACTGGCCTTGTTAGCGGATACGCTGGTAGTGACGGCGAGCGGCGTGACCGAGCCTTTGGTTCTTGATACCGACTATACGCTGGAGCTGATCAAAGAAACGAAAACACTGACGGACGGCACAACGAAGGAACTTGAGACGGGTTTTCGCATCAAGTTGCAAGGGGCGTACCAAACGACCTCGGCAACGATCACTGTTAATTTTAAAACCAGCTTCGATGTTTCACAGCAGATCGCATTAGGGAGTTCTAGCAGCCGGTTTAGTAATGCAGCGTTTGTCCATTATAAAGACGAAGCTGGCAATACGTTCACGGAAGCTTCTGAATCTAATACTTGGATGGATACCAACTGGTTAAAAAATGCTTTGAAATACGGACTATTTATTGGTGAAGGGGAAGATGTCGCCAAAGCGATTACTGCCGTATTAGGTCGGAACTTAGGAACTATTTTTGATGAGCAGACCGCTTCGAGCGATCAAGTCTATTGGATGGGGCTATTCAATACGTACAAAGAAAAAATTAATAAAGATGCAGTCATCACTGACCAGCTGCAAGAAGGCCAAACCTTGAAAGACTTGGCGCTTTACACGGTCACAGTAACTGGGTATACGACGCAAGTCAGAGCGCTGAAAGAACAATTGGTGGAGAACGAGGATTACATCTACACCTATGATCCTGATACGAAGAAAGTTACGATCACCTTGCTGAAAGAAACGTCTGAAACACTGGCGGTCTTCTTGGCAACCGAAGCAGCTGAAGAGGTATTTACCTACAAAAATACCATCACATTGACGGACAATGACACAACCTTGACTGCCGATGGCCAAGTCGACAAGTCCGCAAAAACGGACTGGTTGATGAAAAACGGCAGCCAGAATGCCGACAACAATCGATTGATCGATTGGGAAATCATGATCAACGCTGACAGTCGCAAAATCCACAATGCGGTGGTCACCGATACCATCAACTACAATCAGCACACCTTTTTACGCGATGCCAACGATGCCGTGATCGTAGAGGTGTATGAAGCGGTCTTAAACAATGGCACTTGGGAAAAAGGGGAAAAAGTCACCTTCACCAACGAGGACAATCCGAAAATCACCTCGGATGTGGTAGCAGGGACGCAATCGTTAGTGATCGCTTTTGAAGAAATGATTGATAAACCGTACTTTATCGTTTATCAAACACAGCTTGATCCTGGGATTTTGAACAATGAACGGGTGGCCAATAGTGTCAATTTAACGGGTAGTGAGATCGAGATTCACACAGTGACCAAAGAAATCACCATCAAATCGACAGACGGCAGCGGAACCTCTTCTGGGACGAACGGCTCCTTGACGATCGTGAAATACGATGCCGATGGCACCAAAGAACGAGGGATCGATGAAGAAGCAGTTTTCCAATTAAGCCGCAAAAATGCGCAAAATACCTATGAAGTCATCTTGTCGAATCTGGTGGTCAAAAACAATCAGATCATGGAAAACGGCAACGCCATTGATCGGATCGACAATCTGCGTTACGGCGATTATATGATCCAAGAAATCACCGCACCAGAAGGATACGAACGAGATGCGACTCAGTACACCTTCACTATCTCTGATAAAGAAGTCAATTATGTCTTTGAGCTAGCCAACAAGCGAGAAATCAAAGAAACGACCCATGCTTTGAATGTCCAGAAGCTGCTTCATGGACGCGAGCTCAAAGACGGCGAATTTACTTTCTACCTGGTGGATGAAACTGGCTCTGTGATTTTAACCCAGACCAATGACGGTAACGGTCAAGTCACTTTTGACGACATCACTTACAACGAGCCTGGCGAGTACCATTACACGATTCGGGAAAAAGCCGACAGCGATCCAACCATCACCTATACAGACAAAGAACTAAAGGTAACTGTGACAGTGACAGAAGAAGACAGTCAGTTGATTGCGACAGCAGTCTATGAAGGCAATCAAGTCTTTGAAAATGACTATACACCAAAAGCTGGCAGTGTCGTTTTGAATGCTGAGAAAATTTTGACGGGTCGAAGCTTGCAGGCAGAAGACTTTTACTTTGAACTAGTTGATGAAGCAGGAACTGTGCTTCAGACAAAAGCCAATGATGCCACTGGCAAGATCTACTTTGACGCTCTTCATTACGATAAAGCAGGTGAATACCGATACACCATCCGTGAGAAAGCAGGAACTGACGACACCATCACCTACGATGCAAAAGAACTTGCGGTTGTTGTGACCGTCACGGATGAAGACGGGCAGTTGACTGCAGTAGCGGAATATGAAGGCAATCAAGTCTTCGAAAACAGCTATCAACCAAAAGCTGGTAGTGTCGTACTAAGTGCCGAGAAAGTCTTAACTGGTCGTACATTACAGGCAAATGAATTTGATTTTGAACTAGTCGATGAAGCAGGCAATGTACTTCAGACAAAAGCCAATGATGCCACGGGCAAGATCTACTTTGACGCGCTCCCTTACGAGGAAACAGGTGAGTATCACTACACCATTCGTGAGAAAGCAGGAACTGACGGCACCATCACTTACGATGCAAAAGAACTTGCGGTAGTTGTGACCGTCACCGATGAAGACGGACAGCTCACGGCAGTTACCGAATACGAAGGCAATCAAGTCTTTGAAAATGACTATACGCCAAAAGCTGGCGGTGTGGTCTTGAATGTAGAGAAAGTGTTGACGGGACGCGCGTTAGAAGCCAACGAGTTTGCCTTTGAACTAGTCGATGAAGCAGGCGATGTAGTACAGACGAAAACCAATGATGCCACTGGCCAAATCTATTTCGATGAATTGACGTATGACGAAATCGGCGAATACCGCTATACGATTCGAGAAAAAGTTGGCGCAGATAGTACCATTACCTATGACACGAAAGAAATTGGCGTTATTGTGAAAGTCACCGATGAAGACGGGCAACTGGTGGCAACAGCAACGTATGAGGGCAATCAAGTCTTTGAAAACGACTATACGCCACAAGCAGGCAGTGTCGTACTAAGTGCCGAGAAAGTCTTGACCGGCCGCACCTTACAAGCAAATGAATTCGACTTTGAACTAGTGGATGAAGAAGGGAACGTTCTTCAAACAAAAGCCAATGATGTCACTGGCAAGATCTACTTTGATGCTCTTGCATATGACGAAGCGGGCGAATACCGCTATACTATCCGTGAACAAGCTGGCAGCGATGGTACGATCACGTATGATACAAAAGAGCTTGCAGTAGTTGTGACTGTGACGGATGAAGCTGGACAGCTCACGGCAGTTGCGGAATACGAAGGCAATCAAGTCTTTGAAAACAGCTATCAACCACAAGCTGGCAGTGTCGTACTAAGTGCCGAGAAAGTCTTAACTGGTCGTATGCTACAAGCAAATGAATTCGATTTTGAACTGGTGGATGAAGACGGAACTGTTCTTCAAACAAAAGCCAACGATGCCACGGGCAAGATCTACTTTGACGCACTCCCTTACGAGGAAACAGGTGAGTACCACTATACCATCCGTGAGAAAGCAGGAATCGATGGCACGATTACGTACGATAGGAAAGAACTGGCGGTAGTTGTCACTGTAACGGATGAAGACGGACAGCTCACGGCAGTTGCCGAATACGAAGGCAACCAAGTCTTTGAAAACAGCTATCAACCACAAGCAGGCAGTGTCGTACTAAGTGCCGAGAAAGTCTTAACTGGTCGTACGCTACAATCAAATGAATTCGATTTTGAACTAGTCAATGAAGACGGAACTGTTCTTCAAACAAAAGCCAACGACGCCACTGGCAAGATCTACTTCGATGCTCTTGCATATGACAAAGCAGGTGAGTATCACTACACCATTCGTGAGAAAACAGGAACTGACGGTACCATCACTTACGATACAAAAGAGCTGGCGGTAGTTGTGACCGTGACGGATGAAGCTGGACAGCTCACGGCAGTTGCCGAATACGAAGGCGATCAAGTCTTCGAAAACAGCTACCAACCACAAGCAGGCAGTGTCGTACTAAGTGCGAAGAAAGTCTTGACGGGTAGAAACTTGCAAGCCAACGAATTCGCATTTGAATTAGTGGATGAAGCTGGAAAGGTTCTGCAAACCCAACACAATGACGCAAACGGAACGATTACCTTTGATGCATTGACGTATGACGATGCTGGGGAACATCGTTACACGATTCGAGAAAAAGCTGGCAACGACGCCACGATCATCTATGATGAAACCACCTATCAAGTAACGGTCACCGTCAAAGAACAAGCAGGAAAATTAGTAGCTGAAGCGGAGCAAACGGCAGAGATGGTATTCAACAACCATGTCAAAGAAGGCAAAACACCGAAGCCGGGAACTGACAACTTACCGAAAACCAATGACACTACGACCGCTGGTTGGGTCGTCTTGGGACTGTTGTTAGTAGTGATCGCAGTGGGCATCTACCTTGATCGCAAAAAACGGACGCCGTTATCATAGGCAGGGGAAGCAACAAAGCAGAAAGAGAAAGCGGGATGAGGCCAACTTGTCCCGCTTTTTCCTGTCCCGTTTTTCTTCACTTCAAAGAAAAAAACCGTCAAAAGTATGAAACGCTAGAAAGCGAACAATCAGCAAACCCAGACTCAAGAAGGGGACGAAGGGCAACTGTGCCAATCGTTTCTTCCAGATGCTTTGATAGCTAAAAAAAGCGAGGAGACCAAGACTGCTGGCTACTAGTAAGAGGGCCAAAAGGGTCGACGGCGCTAGCCAAGTGCCCCAGCCTGCCAGCACTAAGAGATCGCCGCCGCCCATTTTTTCCTGCCAGACAAAAAAGACCAGTGGAATCAGCAAGCCTAAAGACAGCCATTGAAAAGAAGCGCCGCTTCTAAGCTGTGCCAGCGCTAGCAGTAGGTGGGCGGGGTACAGCAGTTGCGGGTAGACGCTATAGTCTATCAAGTCGGTCAAGCTGAGTAAAAAGGCACTGGTCAGCCAGACAAAAGCCAGGAAGCTTTCTGAATCATGAAAGGCAAGCCCGCAAAGTCCGCCATAGCATATGCAAGCGAAGACCCAATAAAGCGGGGGTGAAAGCCGTCTTGTAGGAAGGAGAAAAAACCAATGGTTATCCGAAACTTTGTTTACTTTCTGGTAGTGAGAACGAGAATCACTTTTTGGCAGATTCCAAAACAGAGTATGTAAGAGCAAAAGCCAAAAGAAGCCGAGTAAAGCGCCTAAAAAAAACACGAAAATCGTCATTTTTCGTACCCCCTCATAAAGAAATACGTAAGAGAGTGAGAAATTTTCTCAAATAGATGATTTTGTTGTACTTTTTAATTGTTTCGTATTATCCTTAAAATAGATAATTTAGAGGAGGAATCGTTATGAAATTTGAACAAACAAAAGAAGTATTAAACCAACTTGTTGCTGATTTAAGCCAAATGGCTATGGTCGTTCACCAAACACACTGGTACATGCGTGGACCTGGCTTTTTGACATTGCATCCAATGATGGACGAATTCATGGATGATCTAAATGAGCAATTGGATGAAGTTTCTGAACGCTTGATTACATTAGACGGTTCACCATATTCAACTTTGCGTGAAATGGCAGAACACACTCAAATCCCTGATGAAGTGGGTAACTGGGACCGCACGATTCCAGAACGTTTAGCTACATTGGTGGAAGGCTACCGTTACTTAGCGGACTTATACCAAAAAGGGATCGAAGTATCTGGTGAAGAAGGCGACGATCCAACTCAAGATATCTTCATCGGCTTCAAAACAGCCATCGAAAAACGTATTTGGATGATCCAAGCGCACTTAGGCGAAGCGCCATTGATCGATCCAGCGAAATCTCGCGTACGTCATTAATCCACAAAAAAACCAGCGAAGAATTTTCTTCGCTGGTTTTTTTACTTGCCCGCCAATAATGCTTTGGCGGCTTCAATTTGCTGTGCCACTTGATCAAAACCGGTGCCGCCATACGAATGACGATTTTTGACGGCGGTATAGGAATCAAGTTTTTCAAAAATATCGCTGTCGATGGCAGGATGGATCGCTTGGTATTCTTCCAAGGAAACATCTTGTAGATAGATGCCTTTGCTCAAGCACTCGCTGACGAGTTTGCCGACGATCTCATGGGCTTGTCTGAAAGGCACGCCTTTGCCAGCTAAGTAATCCGCTAATTCTGTTGCGTTGGAAAAATCCTTTTCAGTGGATTCTTGCATCCGTGCTTGATTGACTTTCATCGTTGCGATCATGCCTGTCATGATCTGCAAGCTTTTCGTGATGGTTTCGGCACTGTCAAACATGCCTTCTTTGTCTTCTTGGAAATCTTTGTTGTACGCCAGCGGCAAGCCCTTCATGACCGTCAAAAGGCCAAAGAGGTTCCCATAGACACGTCCTGTTTTTCCACGGATCAGCTCCGCCATGTCAGGGTTTTTCTTTTGAGGCATAATGGAGCTGCCGGTGGAGAAGGTATCGGTCAGCTCCACAAATTGGTATTCGTGGCTGCACCAAAGAATCAGCTCTTCACAAAAACGAGACAGATGCATCATCAATAAAGAGGCATTGCTTAAAAATTCCAAGATAAAATCACGATCGCTGACCGCATCTAGGCTGTTGCTGTAAATATTGCTGAACCCTAACTCTTGAGCGGTGAAGGCACGATCGATAGGGAAGGTAGTTCCTGCCAAAGCAGCACTGCCTAAAGGCATCACATCGATGCGGCTCAAACTCTCTTTGAAACGCTCCTGGTCACGCGTCAGCATACTGTAATAGGCTAAGAGGTGATGGGCAAAAGAAATCGGCTGTGCATGCTGCAGATGGGTATAACCGGGCATGATGGTGTAGATGTTGGCTTCGGCTTGTAAAACCAGCGCTTCTCGCAATTCAGCGATCAAAGTGATCACGTCTTGCACGACTTCTTTCAAATACAAATGCATATCGGTCGCCACTTGGTCATTACGACTACGGGCAGTATGCAATTTGCCTGCCACTGGTCCAATCAATTCATGCAAGAATGTCTCGATGTTTAAATGGATGTCCTCATTTTCAATCGTGAAGGTCAATTCGCCAGCGGCTAATTGTTGTTGAATCGTGGTCAAGCCGTCAATGATCGCTTCGCCATCGGGTTGACTGATGATGCCCGTATGGACCAGCATTTTGACATGTGCCAAACTGCCAAGAATGTCTTGCTTTGCTAACTTTTGATCAAACGTGATGGAAGCCCCAAAAGCATCGATCCATGCTTCGTTTTTCCCATCGAAACGTCCGCCCCATAATTTTGCCATATTCTCACCTCAAAAAAAGATTACGGCTGAAGCGGCAGCTTCAGCCGTGCATACTTAAATCAATGTTTCTGTTAGTTGCTGTTGTGCTTGGATCTCAGCGTGCACTTTGCTTGGCAGTCCCCATAATTTGATGAAGCCGATGGCCGCATGCTGATCAAAGGTATCTGCAGAAGTATACGTTGCTAAGTTTTCATCGTACAAGCTGTTTTCAGATTTCCGTCCTTCACAAATGACGTTGCCTTTGAATAATTTCAAACGCACGATCCCGTTGACGTAGACTTGCGTGCTTTTCAGGAAGGTAATCAAGGCTTCCGTCAATGGATTGAACCATAAGCCGTCATAGATGACTTGCGCTAATTGTTGCTCGATGATTGGTTTGAAATGCGCCAATTCCCGGACAAAGACCAAATCTTCCAATTCTTTATGAGCCGTCATCAAAGCGATCGCTCCTGGACATTCATAAACTTCCCGTGATTTGATTCCCACCAGACGATTTTCGATATGGTCGATCCGACCAACGCCATGCTCGCCAGCCACCCGGTTCAGTTTCATGATCAATTCTGCTAGATTCATCGTTTCGCCATCAATGGCGGTCGGTACCCCTTGATCAAAGGTGATCTCAACGATCGTTGGTACGTCAGGAGTATCTTCTAATTCTTGCGTGATGGCGTAGGCCCCTTTTGGTGGCGTTGCCCAAGGATCTTCTAAGACGCCGCACTCACAGGCACGTCCCCACAAGTTTTGATCGATGGAATACGGATTGTCCAAATCAGCGGGAATCGGCACTCCTTTTTCAGCCGCATAGGCAATCTCTTCTTCCCGGGACCATTTCCATTCCCGAACCGGTGCGATGACTTTCAAGTGAGGCGCTAAAGCGGCGATCGCCACTTCAAACCGAACTTGGTCGTTGCCTTTACCGGTACAGCCGTGGGCGACGGTCGTTGCGCCAGTTGCTAATGCCAATTCCACCAATTTCTTGGCGATCAATGGACGAGACAAAGCGGAAACAAGAGGATAAGAATTTTCATAAAAAGTATTGCCTTGTAAAGCGATCAAAGCAAAATCTTGGGCGAATTCTTCGCGGGCATCGATGGCATAAGATTCAATCGCGCCAACTGCCAACGCTTTGTCTTTAATGGATTGGGTGTCGCGACCTTCACCGATATCTAGGCAGCAAGCCACCACATCATATCCTTGGTCCGTTAACCATTTAATTGAAACGGAGGTATCTAATCCTCCAGAATAGGCCAATATTACTTTTTCTTTCATACTTATTAACTCCTTTTCCGCATGTTTTCAAGTGATCGAAGCTATCTTATCAGAATAAAAATAATAAATCAAGGGTAAAATTAAATATTTATACATAAAAGTGGTGATTATCAGGTTTTTATACTATTATCGATGATTAAGGAAAAGAAGTGCATGCTCACTTTGTTAATGAAAGTTTATACATAATATTCATTGTGGTATTCAGTTTTAGAAACCTGCAACAACAAGTTTCGTTTTTCAGAGAAAATGGCAGAAAACGAATGGAGAAAATTTTCAAAAAGAGGCGGAATTACGTTGACATTAGGCTTTATAGAAGGTATTATGTTATATGGTATTGTTTGCCCCACAAGAGCCCCGGAAACTCAAGTGTATGTCAAACATTCGTGAAATTGAATTGGAGGAAAAAATTGTGCGTACAACATATATGGCCAAACCAGGCGAAGTAGAACGTAAATGGTACGTAGTAGATGCAACAGATGTTCCTATGGGTCGTCTTTCAGCAGTAGTAGCATCTGTCTTACGTGGTAAAAATAAACCAACATTCACACCTCATGTGGATACAGGCGATTTCGTAATCGTCATTAATGCAGAAAAAATCAAATTAACAGGTAACAAAGCAAGCGATAAAATTTATTACCGTCACTCAAACTTCCCAGGAGGATTGAAATCAGTCTCTGCTGGAGAATTACGTGCTAAAAATTCTCGTCGTTTGATCGAAACTTCTGTAAAAGGCATGCTTCCTAAAAACACTTTAGGCCGTAAACAAGGAATGAAACTTCATGTTTATGCTGGCGCTGAACACCCACATGCTGCACAACAACCAGAAGTATTGGACATCACAAACTTAATCTAATAGGAGGGAATTTCATTGGCACAAGCTCAATATATCGGCACTGGCCGTCGTAAAAATGCAGTAGCCCGCGTACGTTTAGTACCAGGTACTGGTAAAATTACTGTTAACAAAAAAGATGTTGAAGAATACATCCCACACGCAGACTTGCGTGAAGTAATCAACCAACCATTCGGCGTTACAGAAACTAAAGGTTCATACGATGTTTTTGTAAACGTAAATGGTGGTGGATACGCTGGACAATCAGGTGCAATCCGTCACGGTATCGCACGCGCATTGTTACAAGTTGATCCTGATTTCCGTTTAGCTCTTAAACGTGCTGGCTTACTTACTCGTGACGCACGTATGGTTGAACGTAAAAAACCAGGTCTTAAAAAAGCTCGTAAAGCTTCTCAATTCTCAAAACGTTAATATTATTTATATATCAATGTTTCAAGGCACTTTTCAATTATTTGAAAAGTGTCTTTTTCTTGTTTAAGAACACATTTGAGAACACACGTTAATTACAATTATTTAAACCTTTTTGGAATGCTTCAAAAACAGATTTATCAACTACATCAGGTGTGTTCACGTATATTTTTGTAGTAGAAATATCTGAGTGTGTTAAAGCATTAGAGATTTGATTCATATTTGCTCCACCTAGTCTAGCTATAGTTGCATAGGTATGGCGAAGTTTGTGTGGAGATAAACGAGCTAATTCAGGATGCCTTCTTTTAATTGAATTGATTCGATAGTTTAGATAATCAGCGTGAACAGGGCAATTTACTTCTCCGGATGGTTTAGAATAAGTAAAGAGGTACTGATCTGATGTTTGTTCAATTTTTAATTTTAACAATTGTTCAGCCTGAGCTGATTTCCATTTACTTAACAATGTCATTACAACTTCTGGTACTTGAATAACGGTATCTTTCCGACCTTTTGTATATGTCTTTCTTTGATATTTATCTAAAGCATGTTTGAGACGAACCGTATGTTTATTAAAATCGATATACTTCCATTGCAGAGCATAAGTTTCACTTTTTCTATCACCTAGGTATAAGGTAAGCATGAAAAGTGTATAATCGTGAAGCGTAAGTAAATGATTATTCAAGTCACTGTTTACTGCTTTTATCCAATCGGTCAGCTCTTTTGACGATAACGCTTGATTCCCTTCGCGCATCCTTTTTTCTTCTAAAGCAATTTTTTTAGGTGCAGTAATACATTGAATAATTTTAGTAGTTCGGTTGAATTCGATATAATTTAGTATTTCTGCAATATCAAACATAGAACGAACATAACCTTTGATAATTTTTATATTTGCGTATTCTTTCGATTTCTTTGTTAATTCATCTGATATTATCTCAGTATTTGAATTCAGATAATTCATTCCATACTCACCAAACATTGGCAGGATGTGCAATCGGAATATATCCTTGGTATTACTAATTGTTACATTACTCGGAGCCCTGTTTGATCTAGTAGTTTGACCTAGTTCATATCTAGGAAGCCATTTTGATTCATAAAATTCTTTAAATTTTATTTTTCCTTTTAGTTCTAGTGAGTTTGCATTCTCCTCTCTTAAAACTGTTTCAATCTTCTTTTTCATTTCCCTTTCGGCCTTAATAGCCAATTGCCTAGTCGGAAATACTTTTTGGTACTTCTCTGATGAAATTCCAGTGATTTCTCTGAATTTTTTTGGATACCTCAGATTAGTTTTATATTTCCCATTTGAAAGTTTTGTAGGCAAACTTCCTCACTCCTTTAAAAAGTAAGGCAGTATATTTCGCTATTTCTAGTATATGTGACGAGAAGAAAATTTCAAATTTTTTTGAATGTATTCATGAAAACTTTGATATCCTCTACATCAAAGCGAACTACGCCATCAATTTCTATTACCGGAAAATTATATACACGAATCCACTTATCTAAAGTATTATTATCAATCCCTAAAAATTCACAGGTTTGTTTTTTATTAAAGTAGGCTTTTGATTTTATAAAATCATCTCCTAAAAGAATAGTTTAAAATTTTTGAACTGCTTTGGGTAAGCACATAGGAATTTCACCTCTCCCCAGTTTATGGCGAGCCTTACGGAAGTATCATTATTTGCTGCTATTGTCATGGCGTTTTGTTTTCCCAAAACAAAAAGAAGTCTCTAAGTATTTGTCGCTAATTGGGTCATGGCGTACTTGAGTTCTAGCTCGAATAGCAGAGAACGTTGTTCAAAAACTTTATTTAATTATCAATGGGCAAGATAGGACTTTTATCCTAGTCATTATTAACAATAAAAAAATATATAAAAAAGAAACAAAAAAGGTAATAAAAAATAGAATCGCCAATTGTAAAATTAAGCTAGACAATTGAAAAAAGCCATTTGTGCTACACTCAAAATAGTTCCGTCGAAAGAATTATAAGGAGTGAGCACAAATGGCCTACACACATCTTACACCAGACGAACTCGTATTGATAGAGTCTTATTTCCATATACACCAACCTGCCTCCAAAGTCGCTGGACTTCTAAAACGCTCTCGACAAACGATATACAATGTCTATCACGCATTGGAACAGGGAAAGAATGCGCTGGATTACTACAAACAATACAAGCAAAACAAATCCCGATGCGGCAGACGCCCCATTGTCTTGCCTGATGATCAAACAAGATACATTCAAAAGAGGGTCAATCAAGGGTGGCCACCAGATGTGCTCATCGGTCGTGGCGAGAAAACAATTGATTGCTCGGCTCGTACTTTGTATCGGAAGTTCAAAAACAATGAGTTCAATATTTTGGATTTGCCAATGAAAGGGAAGCGTAAACCCAATGGACACCAAGAAAAACGTGGTAAGCAAGCTTACAAAAGAACGATTCACGAAAGAAACGCCCGCTATCAGAATTTCGATGAAGAATTCGGTCACCTTGAAGGTGACGCAATTGTTGGAGTGAAGCACAAAAGTGCTGTGATTACGCTAGTGGAGCGCCTATCCAAAGCAATCATTACCTTAAAACCCGCTGGCAGACAGGCAAAAGACATTGAACTAACATTGAATCACTAGTTTCAAACTTTTCCGCCACACCTTTTCAAGACCATCACTTTTGATTGTGGCAAAGAGTTTTCCAATTGGAAATCGATCAGCAATACAAATGATATCGAGATCTTTTTTGCTGATCTCGGAATCCCTTCGCAACGTGCCTTGAATGAAAATTCAAACGGGTTGCTTCGAAAAGACGGACTCCCAAAATCAATGGACTTCAGAGAAATCCCTGAATCATTCATCCAAAGTATCGCTTCTAAAAGAAATCATATTCCTAGAAAATCATTGCACTACAAGACGCCGATGGAAGTATTTTTGAGTTATGTGAGCCAAGGCAATTTGTCTAGCTTAATTTGACATTTGGAAATGTATGAAAGTAAAGAACCTAGTAAAAATCCAACAAAAATACGATTACCTAATTCCGATAAAATATCGTAAAAGTAATCGTATAAGTAGTTTTATAACATTTTTGATTTCAGACAGTTAAAGTCGGTATTTTACTATTTAATCTTGCTGAGTAAACTATATTTATTATTTTTAATTAAACTAATTCTTCTTGTTTAAACTGTTTTTCAATGGCCAAGAAGAAGGGTAAATATAAAAGGATATCTAACACAATTAAAACAATTTGTAAAACGGAGCCCATTAGGCTTCCTGTTGTTAAAAAACCACTAATAATAGGAGGCATTGTCCAAGTAGCCACTGTTCTTGTTAATGGAACTAAGCCTGTTATCATTGCGGAGTATGCTACTACCACATTGACAATGGGGGCTAAAATAAAAGGAACTAATAGCATAACATTTAATACAACAGGTAAACCGAACATGGTTGGTTCGTTTATATTAAAAAGCCCTGGTACTACAGTTATTGGAGCCAATACTTTAGTTTGCTTACTTGTTTTTTTCTTGCGAGCTAAATATCCCATCACAAGAACTAAACCAATTGTTGCCCCCCCACCACCAATATAAACAAAATTATCCATAAAGGCTACTGTAAATATATGAGGTAATGATTGCCCAGCTTGATAAGCTTCGCGATTAGCATCTAAGTTAGCAATCCAAATAGGTTGCATAACTGAATTGATAACATTACCACCATGAATACCAATAAACCAAAATAAACTATTTAAAGCAACAACAATAATAGTTCCAAAAATATTACTTCCTAATAATCCTAAAGGTTTTCCGAGAACTACTTGAGCAATATCATGAATATTTGGTAATGAAAAAGTATCTAACAAACCAAAAATAATAAGCCAAAATGTTATTAAAACAGCTCCAGGTATGATTGCACTAAAGCTTTTGGCTACAGCTGAAGGAACTGTATCTGGTAATTTAATTTGAATATTTTTATTAATAAACCATTGATATACATAACCATTGATTAAGCCAAGAATAATAGCAACAAACAATCCTTTAGCAGCCATGTAACCAGTAGGCATCCCTGCTCCAGCATCTGATGATAAGAATGGTGTTACTGTAATAAATGTTGACAGAGATATGATACCAGACGATACACCATCTACTCCGTATTGTTTAGTTAAACTATGTGCAATACCAAAGCTTGCAACTAAACCAATTAAACCAAAACTACTGTCTACGCCTTTCCATAAATAGCCAGAAACGCCAACATCCCCTAACCAGGTTTCCCATCCGGGAACTGGGAAACTAGCAATAACCATGAATAATGAACCAATAATAATGAGGGGCATTGTTAAGGTAATTCCATCACGAATAGCAACTAAAAATTTATTACTACTAAGCTTTCCAGCAATCGGCAACATTTTTTGTTCCAAATACGTATTAATCTTATTCATTTCTTTTCTCCTTTTTTATTATTTTAACGATTAATTGATCTTGCCATCATTGAAGCGGTGTGTCTCATCCCTCTAATAGCTTTACTAAGGGCAAAAATATTTTCAACAGGTGCCAATCCAGCATACCCGGCATCACCTATATGTTGAATATCTACACCACATATTTTATTTTGTATTGCTATTTGTTTAATTGTATCAGGATCTGAACTTTCCTGACTTGTACCAATGGCACTTAACACCAATGTATCTTTCTCATGTGCGCGCGCTACAATTGACTTTAAATCTGAAATATCAAATCCTGGAACGGTTCCTACAGCTGGGACTAAAATAATATCAGCACCTGCTTCGATAAAAGCGTCTACTGTTCCCACATCTATAATTTTCTCATTAGCACCGGCACCATGCATCTTACCAGCAATTATTAAACCGGAAAAAATTTTTTTAGCAATTTTAATAGTTTCGATAATTTCTTTATTACTTACGCCTGTTCCTGGATTTCCAGTAAAACAGACAAAATCAAGTTTTAATTTTTCTATTTCTTTAATAGTTTTGATACTTGCTTGTCTTCCCTCGACAATTTCTAATCTTTTTTCAATCATTTTCACAGAACGATCGATTGGTTCTAGGTTAACACCAATTGGTCGTCCAATTAGATTGTGAAGCGCTTCCGAGAAAGTGTTTTCAAAGAAAGGTAAACCATTTATTTCAGGCTTTAATACATCAATACCGTTTAATAAAATCATATCTGCACCAAAAGCTCTCGCAAGTTCTGCATTAGTGATGTCATCAACAAACGCTTCTCTAAAAACGACATTTTCTGACATAATCACTCTGCCTTCGCTAGCCTTAATACTCTGCTTTAGTTCTTGTGGAGTCATACTAAGTATTTCTGATGCGTTGGAACTAATCAATCTTTTAGTCATTAATTTATCTCCTTGTATATTTTTAACAAAAAAAAATCAAATACTGCTTTTATTGAGTTTCTAAGATTGTATTGATTTCTTTTTGTTATCATTGATAATAAATTACTTTTTTTTGTTTGTCAATAACTAATTAAACTTAGTTATGCGATTGTTGTTTATAAAAAATAATTAATATGCTAAACTATTGAAGACTAAAAAACTACGGAGGAATTTATGAAATTAACAAAAATTCAACGAAAGAGACAGAAAAAGGTATTAACACTTATCTACACACAATCGCCAATTTCGAGAATTGATATCTCTAAAAAAACAGGTATTACGCCAGCTATTGTAAGCGATATTACAAGTGAACTAATTAAAGGTAAGTTAATTGAAGAAATTGGAGAAGAAAATGATAGAGAAGTAAAATCTGGTAGAAAAAAAATCCTATTAACTATTTCTAGTAAACATAGTTTTTATGTTGGAATTGAGTTGTCTGAAAAATTTTTTTCTTTTGTAATTTGTGATAATAAAGGTGAAATATTTGAGAAAGAAGTAATCCTTTCTTCAAAGTATCGTGATGGTTTATCAACCGAATTATTTTATGAAGCCTGTAAGTCTTTCATAACTAAATTTAAACATTACGATCCTAAAGCGATTGGCATGGCTTTGCCTGGGCACTTTTACGAAGAAAAACAAGGAATTCAAACGAACAATCCTTTTTGGGAATATTTTGTTTTTGATCAGTTACCAGAATATTTTTGTGGCCCCATTTATTTTAGTAACAATGTTGAGTGCATGGCTATCTCTGAACGATTGTTTAATAATATTCCAAATGATGATAATTATTCCATTCTACATGTAGGACGTGGAATGTTTTGCTCTAGTATTTATAATGGACAATTATATGGGTTAACTAACGTAGTTATTGGAGAAATTGGACATGTTATTGTACATCCAGATGGTGAATTGTGTGAGTGTGGTAAACGAGGATGTTTACAAACATATGCTAGTGAATCATGGATAATAAAGAAATCTCAACTTTTATACGATAATTCAACTGTGACTTATTTAAGACAGCTTTGTTCAGAGCGTAATCAATTGTCTATTGAGATCATCTTAAAAGCATATCAGTTGGGAGACGAAGGAATTATTAATATTCTGCACAATGCTATTAAATACTTGGCAGTTACAATCAATAATCTCGGCATGATAATTGATTCACGATATATCATAATTCATGGACAATTATTTACTGAAACTCAATTGTATGCATTGTTACAAAAATATATTGAACAAAATATTACACTTTTAAGTACTGAAAAAAAACAAAATATTTTACTAAAAGATTATCGAGAAACTAATGGAGCTGTTGCAGCTGTTGGCCTTTGTATTAACCGAATGCTACTTAGTTAAGTATTAGAAATTTATTTATGAATTGATGATTCTTAATTTTTATTTTGCATAACAGATTATTTTCTGCGTAGAATATTTATATTCTTCTTGATTTAGTGTCAAGGGCAGCTTAAAATTGTAGGTTTTCGGCAGGATAAAAATGTAGGTTTTCGGCAGTAATAATTGACGGCAATCGACACTTTAGATCTTGTCTCTCATACGATAAGACTTGCCTGTAATCTTGAACACTTTGACGTGATGTACTAAACGGTCAAGGATGGCAGCTGCGATCTCAGGACTTTGGAACAACTCGCCCCAACGAGATAAGACAATGTTCGTCGTAATGATCGTAGAGCGGTGTTCATAGCGCATGGCAAGAAGCTGAAAGAATAAATCAGCTTCTTGTTTATGAATCGGAAGATAGCCAATTTCATCAATAATCAAGACGTCATAGCGAGCGTATCGGTTGAGGACACGTTCTAGGGTACCTTTTTCATAGGCTGTTCGCAGACGCAAAAGTAGCTCATGACAGGTGATGAATAGTGTCCGATAGCCTTGACGGCATGCTTCAATTCCCAATGCAATCGTCAGATGCGTCTTGCCCACACCAGGACTGCCGATAAAGACTAAGTTCTCATGTTTTTCCACAAAACCCATGTGCTTTAAGTCTAGCACTTCACGCTTATTGATACTTGGCTGGAAGGCAAAATCAAACTCTTCCAGGCTGGTTCTCTTAGGAAAGCGGGCGCGTGCCACCACACGATTCATTTTTTGCTTATTTTGATGATCCACTTCTCTGCGTGTCAGCTCAAGAAGGGCTTCCGTTAAAGAAAGCTCCTCTCGATTGGCCACTTCGATGTAGTTAGGAACATATTCCCGCATATGATTCAAACCAAGAGTCTCTAAGTTGGTCATCAGTTCTTGGTAATGGCTATTCTTCATCAGCAACCTCCACCAGATCATATTGCTTGAGACTTTCACGAGTATACGCTCTGATTTCATCGTCTTCTTTGTGACTCATGACATCGGATTTCAAGATTTGGAAATAGTCTTCCTCGTGGTAGTTCAGTTGTTTTGTCGTTAATGGATGCGACCGAATCAGTTCTCCGTTATAATAAATCTGTACTTGGTCTTCTTTATCGGAGAGTTCGATCTCGACTTCTTTACCGATATAGCGAGGCGCCACAGAGTACCTGCATTTACGGAAAATGACCATTGCTTCCTTGGTGACTTTACGGCGAATAAAGTCTTCAAAATAGGGATTCAAAAGGTTTTTTGGGTATGGATGCAGGTGCTCTTTTTCGTTTGTCTGCCAACGATCATCTGGTGTTTGGTCAGTTGATTGAGAAACCTCGTTATTTAGCTCAACACAAAGGTCATTCACTAAATGGCACAGCTCAACGGCATCATAAAATTCATGATTATAGACC
The DNA here is from genome assembly GCF_047470845.1 of Candidatus Enterococcus avicola. Classification (NCBI taxonomy): domain Bacteria; kingdom Bacillati; phylum Bacillota; class Bacilli; order Lactobacillales; family Enterococcaceae; genus Enterococcus; species Candidatus Enterococcus avicola. The sequence goes on from NZ_JBLGTY010000016.1 coordinate 66,563, forward strand.
CGTAGGCGGTCAACAGTCCTGGCTAAAGCTTCGACACAGCCCTTTGTTTGCGGGCGAAATGCCCGACAGGCAATGGGCGTGAAGCCGGCATCCTTACTGAAGGCATAAAAACGTTCGTTGAAATGCGGTTTGGAAAACTGACTACGAGAATGGTCAACGACTGTCTTCATATTATCGAACCAGATTTCTTTGGGAACGCCACCGGTTTGATAAAACGCGTCATCTAAGCACTCAAAGAGTGTGTCTTGTTTCCGGTCGAAAGTTAGTGTGACATATTTTTTCTTGGAATATGGCAAGACGTACAAAAAGATATTGAATTCAAAAATTTCGCCATGATTACTGATTAGTCGCATATCTTCCTTCCAGTCAACCTGAGCAGAAAGCCCGGGACTATGTTCGACTCGGACGGTTGCCTTGTGTACTTTCGCCTGCTTAAGCTGACGACAATAGGTCTTTACTAAACTGTAGCTTCCTCCAAATCCTTTGCGCTCAATAAACTTGAAAATACTGTAAGCACTGCATTGGTCTTTAATTTTATCTTGGATGATTTCTCTGTAGGGATCTAACTTACACGGGCGATTCTTACGTTCTGGAGGTTTTGATTCTTTATCTTGAGCTTCTTCGTAAGCACGCTTAACTGTTCGGTAGTCGCAGTCGTATTGTTTTGCCAGTGCAGCATAATTGGGTTTGATTTCATTGATCATGTAGATCATCACTCCTTCGCGTATGTCTTTTCTCCTCCCTGAGCCTCCATTTCATTTGGGATAAGAAGAGCATACAAAAATGTAGGAAAACCAACAATTTTAAATTGCCGTTTTCCTACATTTTAAAGGTGCCGTTGACAAAATGGTCACTTGACAAATGCTGGCATGCTTCTATTTGGTAAGAATACATTTCTAGCCTTACCTAATTCTAGAATTCGTTTTTTGAGATATGATGGTAAACGTAATGAAACTGGACGGAGATTAAATATAGTTAAAGAATTTGACTATGAAGGTGCAATTCCAAAGCTAATCGAATCTATAACTAGGGATGTAAAAACGCAACTAAGAGAATTTCAGTATTTAAATGATGATGGAAAGTTTAGTATCATACCTGAATATCCTGAATTTGCATGGTTTGAAGGTATAGTCAATGCTTTAACGCATAGAGACTATGCTTATAAAGGGGATTACGTTAGAATTAATATGTATGATGATAGGTTAGAAATTTTTAGCCCGGGAGCCTTGCCTAATATAGTCACTTTACAAAATATGCGCCGAACTAGGTATGCTAGGAATCCCAGAATCGCTAGGACATTATCTGAATTCGGATGGGTTAAGGAACTTAATGAAGGTGTGAATCGAATATATGACGAAATGCAATTACTATTTTTAAATGAACCTAAATATAGTGAGCCAAATAATAATTCGGTTTTATTAGTCTTAGAAAATAGTATAACCTCTAGGCATTTAAGAGAGAGAGACAGACTAGATGATTATCTTGGAGAATTTGAAGTAGACTCTTTGTCTACTTCTGAGAAGATGATTGTTTCACATTTATTTAATAACGAAAAAATTTCGGTAAAAGAAGCTTCAGAAGTATTAAAAAAAGGGGTCGGATATAGCCGTAAGGTATTAAAGGAAATGTTAAGAAAAAAAATAATTCAGTGGCATGCTACTAGTACCAAAGATCCGACTCAATACTATTCTTTAAATAGAGTAAAACAGAGTAAGATAGAGTAAGGCAGAGTAAGATAGAGTAAGGCAGAGTAAGATAGAGTAAGGCAGAGTAAGATAGAGTAAGGCAGAGCAAGATAGAGTAAAACAGAGTAAGATAGAGTAAAACAGAGTAAAGCAGAGTACTTCTTCAATCAGCCAACTCGCCAAGTTGTGGTAATGATTTGAGGTAATGACAACAGATAACCCTATACAATTCTGTAAAACTTCATGAACAAGAGAACGTTGATTTCATACGACATATATCTCTGTAAAACATTATAAATGAAAAGTTTGTTTAACCAGGTCTCAAAAAGGCTCGTAAAGCATCTCAATTTTCAAAACGTTAGTATTCTATTTATATCAATGTTTCAGGACACTTTTCAATTATTTGGAAAGTGTCTTTTTTATAATAAGAACACATTTGAGAACACACATTAATCACAATTATTTAATCCTTTTTGGAATGCTTCAAAAACGGATTTATCAACTACGTCAGGTGTGTTCACGTATATTTTTGTAGTAGAAATATCCGAGTGCGTTAAAGCATTAGAAATTTGATTCATATTTGCTCCGCCTTGCCTAGCTATAGTTGCATAGGTATGACGAAGTTTGTGTGGAGATAAGTGAGCCAATTCAGGATACCTTTTTTTTATTGAATTAATTCGATAGTTTAGGTAGTCAGGGTGTACAGGACAATTTACTTCTCCAGAAGGTTTGGAGTAAGTAAAGAGATACTGGTCAGGTGTTTGTATAATTTTTAGTTCCAACAATTGTTCAGCCTGAGCCGATTTCCATTCACTTAATAATGTCATTACAATTTCTGGTACTTGAATAACGGTATCTTTCCGGCCTTTTGTATATGTCTTTCTTTGGTATTTATCTAAAGCATGTTTGAGACGAACCGTATGTTTATTAAAATCAATATACTTCCATTGCAGAGCATAAGTTTCACTTTTCCTATCACCGAGATATAAAGTAAGCATGAAAAGTGTATAGTCGTGAAGGGAAAGTAAGTTATTACTCAAGTCTGTGTTTACTGCTTTCATCCAATCAGTCAGCTCTTTTGATGATAACGCTTGATTACCGTCCCGTATCCTTTTTTCTTCTAAAGCAACTTTTTTAGGTGCGGTAATACATTGAATAATTTTAGTAGTTCGATTAAACTCGATATAATTTAGTATTTCTGCGACATCGAACACAGAACGAACATAACCTTTGATTATTTTTATATTTGCGTATTCTTTTGATTTCTTCGTTAATTCATCTGATATTATCTCAGTATTTGCATTTAGATAATTCATTGGATATTCACCAAACATTGGAAGGATGTGCAAACGGAATATATCTTTAGTATTACTAATTGTTATATTACTCGGTGCCCTATTTGATCTAGTGGTTTGACCTAGTTCATATCTAGGAAGCCATTTTAATTCATAGAAATTCTTAAACTTCATTTGTCCTTTTAATTCAAATGAATTTGCATTCTCCTCTCTTAAGACTCTTTCAATCTTCTTTTTCATTTCATTTTCGGCTTTAATAGCCGATTGCCTAGTTGGGAATACTTTTTGATACTTTTCTGATGCTATTCCAGTGATTTCTCTGAATTTTTTTGGATACCTCAGATTGGTTTTGTACTTCCCATTTGAAAGTTTTGTAGGCAAATTTCCTCACTCCTTTAAAAAGTAAGGCAGCATATTTCGCTATTATTAGTATATGCAGCTATCAATAAATTTCAAATTTTTTTGAATGCATTCATGAAATCTTTGATATCCTCTACAGCAAAGCGAACTACACCGTCAATTTTTATTATCGGAAAATTATATACACGAATCCACTTATCTAAAGTATTGTTATCAATTCCAAGAAATTCACAGGTTTGTTTTTTATTCAAGTACATTCTCGACTTAATAAAAATCATCTCCCAAATAGTATATGAATTTTTGAATTACTTTGGGTAAGTACATAGGAATTTCACCTCTCCCCAGTTTACGGCGAGCCTTACGGAAGTATCATTATTTACTGCTATTGTCATGGCATTTTGTCGTCCCAGAACAAAAGAAACCTCTAAGTAGTTTTCGCTAACTAGGTCATGGCGTACTTGTATTTCTAGCTCGAATAGCAGGGAACGTTATTCAAAAATTATATCTAATTATCAAAGATCAATATAGGAATATCATCCTAATCACTATTAATAACAAGATGAAGAAAAAAAAAGAAACAAAAATAGAAAAAAACTTTATCTTGATTCAGAGAATTCAATATAGATAATATGATACTAAGCAAAATTATTTGGTTGTTAAGATAAATTATGACTACGTATTTAAAGATTTCTGGGTCAAAACTAAATAAAGAATGAGCCAATCAAAGTCATTTGTATCTAGTTCATTTTGATAATTTTTATGTGAGTAAATAAAAGATAAAGAAGTTTTCTACGCTCTTATTTCAGAAAGATCTTACGTGATTGAGTTTGACTTAATTACAGGGGACTATGTCATACTAGGGGCTATTCTAGTGATATGGTTGCTCAAGACTCATTCACCATAAATTTACATTTTATGAGATACCAACAAAACTATATTGTATTTTAAAAAAATAGATCGACAAAGATTACATGTGTCAGTAAATGATCACTGCTTTGTCGTATGAAAAAATATTTTTTTCTATTTTAATAAAAGCGCATGGTAAGCATGCCAGAACGGATAACCCCTTAAGGAAACAAGAGTCGAGAAAACGATTTTAGCGTTGGTTCGTCTAAACTTTAATAAATTATTGATAAAACTGTCCAATGATTCGGTAGAAGTAAGAACTATTTTGATTAACATCGAATAAGGCTCTATGATACAGTCACGTTCGAGTAGACTGGGGATTGTTTTTATGAAAGTGTAAAACCTGATTTTTGATTTTGATTTAATCAACAGGTAGATAAACGCTTTGGCTAGTAATTAAGCATGTTCGTGGTCAATTGCCACTTGAGAATACAGTAACTGACTAGTATCTTCTAAACATTTTATTCTCTGGGAAACAGTAGGTACAGTGATGAATAAAACTTCACCTAGTTTTTGATGATATATGACCATTCTATTGCAACATATTCAACAACTTCTTTCTAGTCCATTCGAATACTTTCCTCTGTTCTGATCTTGTACTAATTATCTTTTTTCAAAGTGAAAAGGAATAATTTTGAGTATTTACAAAGAACTGAATGCAAAGACTCGTGCACTTTTGACATATGTGATATTTCAACGTATATGAAACGAAAAGAGGGATTTTATCATAATGTGGATTGAATCAGATATAATTGGCAGTCTGCCTATATATTAGGAGGCTTATTACGGCATTCATAACTAGCTAGCAAGATGACACGAGTGGCCCCCTTAATTGCTAAGCTATAGGAGAGTAAAAGAAGAAAGGAAGCAAGTGTCTCTAAGGCGGGCGATCTTTTGAGAGATTTCATTTTGTTGTTTCTATTTATCTCATTTTTATTTTGGTTAGTCATTTTCGTATAGCTAAGCGTTCATCGACGTGATTTTGGATCATAACGTATGCTAGGACAAAACAAGGGGATACTGTAGGGAAAAGTTTTTCCGCCTATTGTATTGTTTGGCCTTTCGTTGTAAAAGCACCCTCACCGATGGTCACTTAGATTGGGTATATGAAATTGTTCAACAAAAAAAGTAGGAAAATACAGGAGAATAAAAAGAAATCACAATGAAATCTCCTAAAAGGTCAAGATGGTTTTAATAAAAATTTATCTTTTAATACATTTGTTATTTTGATAATGTAATGGTGTAAAATAGATTAAATAGTTTAATGAGGTGTTTATATGAAGAAAAAAGGGATTCCTTATTGTCCAAAACCTAAAAATGCTTTTGAAAGAGGTTTGTTTAAATATTTTGAAGGTGGAAAAGGTCAAGAACTAAAAGAAAAGAATCAAAAAATGAATTCTAGAAAAGAAAAAAAATGAGTATGTTTTTTAGAAAGAATGGAACTGTTGTGAAACTAGAGCGTAAAGATTTATAAGTAATCAGCGATCGTTAATTTTTTATTGAAGGGGTTATTTTTATATAATTCGTTGCAAATAAATATCTCATTTATAGTATTTATTTCACAAACATTTATATAATAATAGTTTAATTTAATTAATAGTTTGTTTTATAGCTATTTATTATATGTGTTTTAATGAACTATTTCTTGACAGATAATTAAAAAGGATTTATAGTTGTTACCGTAGTAGCTACTAGATGTAAAGTGAGGACTAACCAATGGAAACGATTATTCAAATTATGAAGAAATACGATTTTTCAGAGATGGAAACAAGAGTGTATACCACACTATTAGAAAAAGGTAATCTTACAGGATATGAAGTAAGTAAAGTCTCAGGTGTGCCACGCTCTAAAGTATATAACATTTTAGAAAAACTATTAAAAAAGAATTTGATTGTCGTCAATAAATCAGAACCTAAGCTTTATCATGCTATTTCGGCAAATGAGTTTTTAGAGAAATTGGAAAAAAGTGTTAAAAATGATCTCTCTTTTCTTACCCAAAATCTTGGGATGATCAAAGAAAAAGATGAAGAAGAAATGCTGTGGAAAGTTGATGGTATCGAGTATGTTCAAGACAAAGCGGAACATTTAGTGAAAAACGCAAAAGAAAGTTTGCTCATCCAAGTTTGGCATGAGAACCTCACGGATTCACTATTAAAGGCACTGCAGCAAGCGGAAAAAAGAGTTAATAAGTTTGTACTGATTTTATTCAGTTTTACCCATGAATATGATCTTCCCTTAAAAAAGTATTACATTCATGGCTTTGAAACAGCCAAACTTGCTGACTTTGGGGCAAAATGGATCAACATCGTTGCCGATGAGCAAGAAGTCGTATTTGGTACCATTAACGAAGAGCTGCAATCAACCGATGTCACTTGGACAAAAAACCATGCCATGGTAAATCTAGCAAAAGAATATGTCAAACATGATGCATATACACTAAAAGTGATTGCAGAATCTTCTGAAGAACTTAAAGTAAAATATGGTGAGAACTTTGAGGGAATCAGGAAGATTTACTAGTAGGAGGAAATTTTTATGATTCGGAGTATTTTGTTGACACTAATTGTCGCAATCAATCTATATTTTATTATTTACTTTCTAAGAGACCTTTTCAAAAACAAACAAAATTTTAAAGAAGAACCTGGGGATATACGTCTATTGCCGTTCACGTCATTTATCACCTTCTTTCTCTCAACATTTGGTGTTTCCGATTTTGCTATCGGAACCGTTCTTTATCCAAAGCTGAAATGGGTCAGCATGAAAAAATTACCCGGAACGTTGAATACCCAATGTGTCATACCGGTAGCCGTCATGGCATTATCTTATATAACTGCCATCAATGTAGGGATCAAGACATTAGCAGTTTGTATCATCTGCCAAATTATCGGTGCATATTTAGGTCCGAGATTTGTTGTGAAGTTACCAGAGAAAACGATCAAACTGTTTGTCGGCATAGGATTGGTCATTGCTGCATTCTTGATTTTTGCAGGACAAATGAACTGGATACCATCAAATGGAACAGCCAGTGAATTGTATGGCGGAAAATTAATCTTGGCCGGATTTTTACTCTTTGTCTATGGCGCATTGAACAATATCGGTATTGGTTCTTATGCTTTAACAATGGTAACTGTCTATTTGCTAGGCTTGAATCCAGTTGCAGCATTTCCTATTATGATGGGTGCTTGTACTTTCTCAGTACCGATCGGCAGTGTTCAATTTATTAAATTTAATGAATACAGCAGAAAAATTACGCTTTTCACTTCAACCTTTGGTGTATTTGGTGTACTTGTTGCAGTATTTTTAGTTAAATCTTTAGACACGTATGTACTTAAATGGATCGTAATCTTTGTCTTGCTGTATAGTGCATATACGATGTTGGGCAGTCAAATAAAAAAAGTTTCAGCAACTAATTAAGGAGCGATTCAAATGTTATTTCTTAAAAAAGAAGATATTATCAAAAGTTTTTCAATGAGAGAAGCCATCGATGCGGACAAAAAAGCATTGTCATTGTATTCAGCAGGAAAGGCAAGCGTGCCTCTACGCACCAATATCGATGTGTCAAAAAGCAACGGACAAAGCTTGTATATGCCAGCTTATGTAGAAGGTGAGGAAGGTGCGTTAGGTGTCAAAATCGTTTCCGTCTATCCTGAAAATATCAAGAAAAACTTACCAAGTGTCCCAGCAACGATGATCGTATTGGATCCAGAAACGGGTATGGTATCTGCTTGTTTGGATGGTACTTATTTGACACAATTAAGAACAGGTGCTGTTCAAGGAGCAGCAACAGAACTTCTGGCAAGAGAAGATTCTAAAATCGGTGCACTGATCGGAACCGGCGGACAAGCACAGTCGCAATTAGAAGCGATGTTGACCGTTCGTAAATTAGAAGAAGTTCGGATTTTTGATATTGATTTTGAACGTGCCAGCCAATTTGCTGAAGAAATGAGGAAACAATTTTCTGCAACGATGCGCCCAACAAAAACCAGTCAAGAATGTGTTGAAGGTGCAGATATCATTACAAGTGTAACAACTTCAAAATGTGCGACATTCTCTGCCGAGTGGGTTAAAAAAGGGGCACACATTAATGGAGTGGGTGCTTACACACCGGAAATGTGTGAAATTCCACGAGAAATAATCAAAGCCGCTGATGTTGTTATTTTTGATACTATGGATGGTGTCTTAAAAGAAGCTGGGGACTTCATTTCACCGTTACAAGATGGATATATTCAAAGAGACAGCTATCATGGAGAACTAGGCCAATTGATCAATGAAGAATTGGTCGGTCGGACAAGTGAAGAACAAATTACGATTTTTAAAACAGTTGGCTCTGCTGTGCTAGATGTGGTAGTTGCGGCAGAAATCGTTAAGAAATCTAAAAAAAATTATCTTGGAAAATTGATTTCCTGAGTAAAAAAATAAAACTTTTATCAGTAAATTTATAAAAAATAGTTTAAAAAAATCTGTAATCAATTATGATTTCAGACTTTTTTATTTGGGAGAAAATTATCATAGTTATAACTGTATCGGATTAGTTAAAGGCACTTGTCTTTTGACTTTAAGTAGAGAGGAGTAATAATTGTATTTGTTGTATTTACCACCTTAGCTTTTTCACTGGTATTTGAAGGAACGTACAATAAAAAATGTGATAAATATTTTTATTCCATAAAGCTTGATCTCTCGAAAAGAAATTTCCTACACCTCTAGAATGCATAATTTAAGTGCAACACTAAAAATTAAAAGTAAAAAAGCTTGTTTTAATGATGTTGGTGAACTAAAGGTATTTTGCTATGATTTCTTACACTCCTTACGATATATGAGTGAAAAATAATTATTCTCTATCGTGGTTCGGTTTTACTATCCGTTATTTACTAAATGATATAGGTGATAAATGTAACTGGCTAGACATCTCTCTTGTCTAGCTATTTTTTGCTTTATGAAATAGATTTGTTATATTTAGATACTGACTAAAAAAATGTTTTGTATTTTATTGCTAAAAGTTGTCAGTTATCTTCGATAATGATTATTGTATATTGAAAGCTACTAATCATATTCCTATAAAAAGAATTTTCCCAAAGTATTGATGGTTGATACTTTTCTTTTTAATACTTTATCTGAAGGCAAGATGGAGGTTGTTTGTGAAAATTGTGAGACCCGCTAATTAATCGATATTTTACCTGAATATAAATTGTTTCAACTAATAACCTAGTTATAAAACTGAACCGTTTTTGAAAAACAGTTCTTAGTTATATGCGCGAACCTCATATACTGTCAGTTCATAAAATATGTTTTATCAAAGTCAAAGTAATGATAGATAGTTTGCTTGATTTGCCCGTATTTCTAGAGGGGAAGTATCTTTTTTTACAAGTGTGTTAAAGTATTTAGAGGCAAAGAGTCAGGATTTATTTAGAACTTCCAGAAAGATTATGAAATAAATCTGACAAAAAACACAGAAGAACTTATTTATGAAGAACGTATCATCAATGTGAGGAGCTATCCTTACTCAAATATAAAAATAAAAACGAGCAATACCTGTAATAAAATTTGCATGCTACAACGTATAATCATTTGAAAACAAGAGTCTTTTTGATTAATCAAAGTAAAACAACAAAAGAGCTTATATAGAATAAACCTCATTCTATATAAGTTTATATTTTACATATTTTGTCAGTTCTTGTTGATAAAGAACTGACAAGATGAGACTAAAAAAGGTACGAGTTAATTAGATTTTCCCTTTTAGAATATTAATTATTGCAATAAAATTTATACTTTGATATGAAATTTAGAATTATTATACAATATGAATTTAATACTATAGTTAATCTAAGCTTTTATCTAAGATAGAGCGTAATACTCTTTCACGCAATTCCACTGCATTAATATTATTTTTTTGTTCATAACCTTGTACAAGTAGATCACAAAGGTACAATTGAGAGATCTTCCCTGCCAAAGAACCACCATTTAAAAATTCTTCGATTGCTGTTTGCAAAATAACATCTGCTGTCTGCCCTATTGGAGAATGAAGGTAATTGGTAATTGCTAAGATCTTTGCACCATTTTTTTTTGCAATTTCTACAGAATCAAAGGTATCTTTTGTTTTTCCGGATAATGAAAAAGCAATAATTACATCGTCTTCTTCCATCAAAGAAGCTACTTGAGCTTGAAAATGAGGATCCAGAACAGCTTTAGCTTGAACTCCTACTCGTAAGAACATACTTTCTAAATCAAGGCTTGTGTTTCCACTAGAGCCCACCCCAAATATATAAAGATTCTTTGCTTGACTGATGAGTTGGATTGCCTGATCTAGTTTTTTTTCATCTAGTAAATGTGCTGTAGAATAGAGTGCCTCAGTTAGATGAGTGGCAATTATATCGTAATATTTCTCGCTTGACGGACATTCTTTTTTTTTACTGAAATCTTCTTTCGCAATTTCAATTTTCAAATCAGAGAAACCTGAAAACCCTAATTTTTGGCAAAAACGAATAATCGTTGCATCTCCAACTTGGGTTTTTTCTTTGATATTGCTCATTGTACTATAAATAATTGCTTTCCCAGAATCTAGGATTAAATCAGCTACTTTTTTTTCAGATTTAGTCAATAAAGGATAATGCTCTTTAATTAAATAGATGTAATTCATATGAACTCCTTTAAAGTAAAAATTTTTACTCCATTATACTCCAAAAAAATAAAAAAATCTCCGAATTTATCCATTTTCATACTTTACATCAATGAAAGCGCGTGCTATATTTTATTTGGAGTTATTATCCGAAAAATTAATTTAAAGTGGAGTGTTTAGGAGAATGGAGAAACAAATATTTTTAGATGCAATTTCAGGTGGACTGATTGTTTCTTGTCAAGCATTACCTGGTGAACCATTTTATAAAGAAGAAGGAGGTCTTATGTCCTATTTTGCTCTAGCTGCTGAAAGAGCTGGTGCAGTTGGTATCCGAGCAAATTCTGTTCGAGATATTTTAGAGATTAAAGAAAAAGTTTCTCTACCTATGATTGGGATAATTAAGCGAGATTATCCTCCTGAAGAACCATTTATTACCGCAACGATGCGTGAGGTCGATGAATTAGTTGCTACTGGTGTAGAAGTTATTGCGCTAGATTGCACGCTGCGCAAACGCCATGATAATTTGTCTATCAACACTTTCATTACTCAGATCAAAGAAAAGTATCCTGAACAATTATTAATGGCAGACATCTCTACCTTTGAAGAAGGTAAAAATGCCTATGAAGCTGGCGTTGATTTTGTCGGAACCACGTTATGCGGATATACTAATGAAAGTAGAAAGCAAGAAGGGCCAGCGATTGACTTGATGAAACAGCTCGTTCAAGCAGAAATTTGTGTTATTGCAGAAGGAAAAATCCATACCCCAGAGCAGGCAAAAAAAATTAGGGAATTAGGTGTTTCTGGAATCGTAGTTGGTGGCGCGATCACTCGTCCACAAGAAATTGCAGAACGTTTCGTCAATGCATTGAAGGAGGAAGAGAAAAATGTTTAAAAAATTTTCACAACTAGGTCGGGCATTTATGTTGCCGATCGCTATTTTACCTGTTGCTGGTTTACTTTTAGGTCTTGGCGGTGCACTGACAAATGAAAGCGCCATAAATGCTTATCCCATATTAGCTCAACCGTGGCTTCATACGATTTTGAGTATCATGAGTTATGCTGGTAACGCCGTTTTTGCTAATTTAGCATTGATATTTGCGATTGGTATCGCAGTGGGGCTTGCAAATGGTGACAAAGGAACTGCTGGTTTAGCTGGTGGTGTTTCTTACTTAGTTTATACAGCAACAATTAGTGGTTTTCTTGAATTATTTTCTGTCAAAGATGCAACTCTTGATACTGGAGTTGTAGGTTCAATTGCCATTGGCGGAATTGTCGCATTTTTACACAATCGCTATAGAAAAATAGAATTACCGCAGTTTTTAGGATTCTTTGGTGGTTCACGTTTTATTCCAATTATTTCTAGTTTGGCTGCAATTATTATTGGTTCCTTCTTTTATCTAATTTGGCCACCGATTCAGAATGGATTAGTTGTTGCTGGAGAGCATATTGCTCAAATGGGGAGTCTAGGAACATTTCTTTATGGATTTTTACTTCGTTTAACTGGTGCTGTTGGTCTTCATCATACAATTTATCCACTTTTCTGGTACACTTCGTTAGGGGGAACTGAGAGTGTAGCGGGAATTACAGTTTCTGGGGCACAAAATATTTTCTTTGCTCAATTAGCTGATCCGAATCACACAGGCTTATTTACTTATGGGACTCGTTTTTTTGCTGGAAGATTTGCCACGATGATGTTTGGCCTTCCTGCTGCTTGTTATGCGATGTATCGTGCAATTCCTAAAAAAAACCGTAAGAAAAATGGCGGTCTTTATTTCAGCGGTGCATTAACTTCATTTTTAACAGGAATCACTGAGCCTGTAGAATATATGTTTCTGTTTGTGGCTCCATGGCTTTATGTCATCCATGCATTTTTAGACGGCCTATCTTTTTATTTTGCGGATATCCTGAATATTCGAGTAGGAAATTCTTTTTCAGGTGGACTAATTGATTTTCTATTATTTGGTGTACTTCAAGGAAATGACAAAACTAACTGGCTTAAATTGATTCCTTTTGGACTTGCTTGGGCTATTATTTACTTTATCGTTTTTACTTTCTTTTTAAAAAAATTCAAAGTAGCGATCCCTGGTATGATAGAAGAAAAAGAGGTAGTCTCTGAAATTACCTTGAATAAAAATACTTCTTTGCATGAAGAATCTTTAATGATTATAAAAGCACTTGGCTGTGAAGAGAATATTGAATCTGTTGAAGCCTGTGCAACTCGCTTGCGTGTTGCTGTGAAGAATGGACAAAATGTTGACAAACAAGCTATAAAACAATTAGGTGCTACTGCAGTTTTTGAGGTAAAAGGTGGGATTCAAGCAGTTTTTGGAGGAAAAGCTGATTTACTTAGTCAAGAAATCAATCAAATTTTGAAAAGAGATAATTAGGAGGAATTTATATGATTAAGTTTTTAAGAAAGAAAAAACAAGTGGAACTATTTTCTCCATGTTCGGGAAAAGTTATTCCTATATCAGAAGTAAATGATCCAGTTTTTTCACAAAAATTATTAGGGGAAGGTTTTGCTGTTATTCCAGAAGAGCAGACAATTTATGCTCCTTTAGCTGGTCAGGTCACAACTATCTTTCCAACAAAACATGCTATTAGTATAAAGAGTAATTCAGGAATTGATTATTTGATTCATATTGGGATAGATACAGTAGAATTAGAAGGAAAACCTTTTTCAATTCTTGTTGATGAAAATGAATATATAACACCTGAAAATCCACTAGTTAAGGTTGATTTTAAACAGCTTGAATTGGCTAAAAAAGACTCATCAGTAATCATTTGTTTTACTGAATCTAGTCAAATTGATAATCTCGATTTATATACAGGAAGAGTTTTACATGGTGTTCTTTGTGGGTATTTAAATTTATCATAATGATTAATAGTTAGATTAATAAGATCTAATTATTAGAAACTCATTGGTGAAGTTTTAGGGTTTAAAGAAGTAGTATATAAGTTGTAACTTTCTCAATGTATAATAATTTTGATTGACAAGAGATTAATGTGATAGTTTTGAAAAATGAAATATGATTGGAGTGAACCTCGTTTTATTAAGTTTTTGATTATATGATTTTAGTCAGCTCGCCCACGTGTAGAAACAAAAAGATATACGTTTCTATACGTGGGCGAAGCTGTTTTTACTTTTAATAGCGATAAAAGTTTAGTATATAATTTAGATGAAATTGTAAAATTTTACCCTAAAGTATAGGCCAAATGGATAATATGCAAGCATGCTTTGATTAAACAAAAAGACAATTGAAAAAAATTGAGAATATTTGATAGATTATTGAGTTAGAAATAGTTTAAGTAATAAGCATTGTATTAATTTTTTTATCTCTTGAAAAAGAGGTAGAGCGGTGAGAAATTCATAACTATATAAAAAGCTCTTTTTAAGGAGAGAGTACTGGTGAGCCGTCTAGTATGTTAAAATTTCTCCATTTCACATACTAGTTTCCACTAAATTAAATTAATTTTTTGCATAAGAGCTGAGTTTCAACTTTTCAATATTTAAAAATTTTTGAATTGAAAACGAAATTGCTCCACTAAGAACAGGATTCCACTCTATAGGACTGTTAATGATATGAATTTCTTTTGTATATTGATTATTCAAAAAATTTTTGATTATATTAATTATGTTCGGAATTTTTTTTGTTAAAGGACTGTTAAAAATCACTAACTCAGGAGCATAGAGCATAACTATATTGTTAATTCCTATCGATAAATAGTATGCATATAGTTCAATCATCTCTACAACCTTTTGATCCTTGTTGCTATAAAGATATTCCACTATATCCGAATTAATTTTATCTAGTTTTTTTTCTTTGGAAATCTCTTGGTAAATTACTTGAGTAGAGCAATATTTTTCTAAACAACCATAATTACCACATTCACATTTTCTGCCATTTGGAAATAGAATTGTATGTCCCAACTGACCAGCATATCCTTTATTACCAATGTCAAGTTTACCATTTTTTACTACTCCAACGCCTATTCCACTATGAAGACTAATTGATACTAAATTCTCGATATCAGAAGAAAAAGTATATTCACCTAATGCAGATAAGTTTGCCTCATTTTGTAAAAAAACAGGAAAGCTATACTCTTGATTTAATAATTTTACTAAATCAATTTCCTCAAGACCGTTATAAGTTGTACTAAGTACTTTATTATTTAGAACTTGTCCTTGAACAGCAATTGTCATACCGATTATTCCATGTCGCGTATAAGGAAGATTATCGGTGAGTTTTTTTATAATTTTACGAATTAACATTTGTATGTTGTCTTTACTAACATAAGTATCAGTAAGCTGTATTCTTGCAATTTCTTTTCCATCTAATGAAGCTACCATTCCATCAATGTAATTATATCCTAGATCAATTGCAATTGCTAAGCCCGAAGATACTCCATTAAAAGTTAACATAATGGGTTTTCGGCCACGATTTGTTGCTTCTCCAATTCTATTTTCAATTACAAGCGAGTCATCGATCAATTTATTGATAATAGAAGATACAGATGCTTTGTTTAAAGAGGTTATTTTACTCAATTCAGCTCTAGATATTTCTTTATGTCTAATTATTTGATTAAGTATTTTTGCCTCGTTTTGTTCTCTAATTGTATATTTACTTGAAATCATTAATTTCTCCTCAATTTAAAAATAAAATAGCCTATGCAAAAAAAATATAGCGTTTACAGTTGACATTTTAAATAGCTTATTTTATATTTTATTTATTAATTAGTTTAACGTACAAACAATTTTAGTTCAAGTAATTAAGTGTTTTTTGTTATTAGTTTTTTTTTTGATAATTAGTTTATCGAGAAAACAAATTAAAAAGCAGAATTCTAGTCAAAATACTTAAATTAAATTGATATGTATATGTATGCGATTACAATTGCTAGTGTTGTAATAAGAGTTAACTAATTAAGAAGAAAAGGAAAGTGGGATGAAAGAAGTGATAAACATTGAATCAAATTATTTTTCAAGAAAATTTGATGATGAATTACTGATTATTGAAGCATGGGGGGAAAATGCTATTAGAATACGTTCATTTGTAGACATGAACTATGAAGACCGACAAAACTCCTTAATTGATAAGCCTAATTCCCTAAATAAAGTGATAATAAATCAATATGAAAATAAAACAGAATTAATTAACGGGAAAATAAGAGCGGTACTAGATCATCGTGATCGTTTAACTTTTTATAATGAAAAAAACGATGTCTTACTAAAAGAATATATTAGATTAAGAGCTGTTAAACATGATGATGGTGGTGAAGATGCTGGTTCAGTTGAAGTTACAAAGGATTTTAATTCTACATTGAAATTAAAGTCAAGAGAATATCGGTCCAATATGGATGGTAAATTTCAAGTAACTACTAGATTTGAATCAGATCCAAAAGAAAAAATATTCGGAATGGGTCAATATCAACATTCTTATCTTGATTTGAAGAACACTGTTTTAGAATTAGCGCAAAGAAACTCACAGGTGTCAATTCCATTCTATATATCTAGTCTTGGATACGGTTTTTTATGGAATAATCCTGGTATTGGAGAAGTTTCTTTTGCTAAAAATATAACTCGATGGAAAATGTATTCTTCTGATTATATCGATTATGTAATAATTTCAGGAAATGAACCAAAGGAAATACTTAGAAACTATAGTAATCTAACTGGAAAAGTCCCTAAAATGCCAGATAGTTTATTAGGATTATGGCAGAGCAAATTACGATATAGATCACCAGAGGAAGTGATGGATGTAGTAGAAAAGTATCATAAACGTGGAATAAAGCTTTCAACTATCGCTATTGATTATTTTCACTGGCCAAAGCAAGGAGAATATTGTTTTGATGAGGAATACTGGCCTAATCCAGAAAAATTTTTAAAGACTTTGAAAACTGATTACGGAGTGGAACCAATAATCTCAATTTGGCCTACAGTACAAACTGATGCAGAAAATTATGAAAAATATTTAGAAAATGGTTATCTAGTAAAAGTTAATCGTGGAGTTCGATTAACCATGCAAATTCAAGGAAACACTATTTTTATTGATATGACAAATAGTGAAGCTCGGAAATATGTTTGGAGTCTAATTAAAAAGAATTATGTTGATAAAGGGATTAATTATTTCTGGTTAGATGTAGCTGAGCCGGGATATTCCGTTTATGACTTTGATAATTATCGTTATAAAAAGGGGACTGATTTATATAGTGGTAATTTATATCCAATCGATTATCTTTCAATGATTTATGAAGAATTAAGTAATGAACAGCCTGTAATTACTCTTGTTAGAGGAGGATGGGCTGGAGCACAAAGATTCGGTGCATTATTGTGGTCTGGAGATATTGATTCTAGTTTTGAAGCATTTAGAAATCAAGTTAATACTGGACTAAATGTAGGTTTAGCAGGGATTCCCTGGTGGACAACTGACATAGGTGGGTTTCATGGCGGAAATCCAGAAGATCCGGAGTTTAGAGAATTGCTAATTCGTTGGTTTCAATATGCTACTTTTTCACCAATTTTAAGAATGCACGGTGACCGATTACCCCATAGTAAACCCTTATCGGATCATGGTGGAGGTTCGATGGTTACTGGTGCACCAAATGAAATATGGTCATACGGTATAGAAGTTGAGCAGATATTAACTAAGTATATAAAAATACGTGAAGCGTTGAAACCGTATATCAGTACTTTGATGGATAAAGCTCATAGATTCGGAGATCCGATTATGAGGACGCTATTTTATGAATATCCTTCAGATAATAATACTTGGGCTGTAGAAGATACTTACTTATTTGGAGATACGTTCCTAATTGCACCGATTGTAAATTATAAGGAAACAGTAAGAGAAGTTTACTTACCAATAAATGAAAACTGGACCAATATATGGACAGGTGAAGAATATGATGGTGGACAAACGTTGGATGTTGAAGCAGATATTAGTATGATACCTGTTTTTATAAAGACAAATCAAAAAGATAAATTTTCAAAACTATTAAGTATAATTAAGGAGGAGATCTAATGGAGATAAGTGTTATTCAACTTGGTTTAATTGTGTTATATGGTTTTTTTATTAATTTTGAGAAGAATTCAACAATGTTCGGAACCTACCAACCTGTAACAGCGGGATTTGTAACTGGTTTAATACTTGGAGATATAAAAACTGGGCTTTTTATTGGGGGAACCTTACAATTATTGTCTTTAGGAATTAGTAATTTTGGAGGAGCTTCTATACCAGACTATCAAACTGCAAGTATTGTCGCAACTTTTATCACCATAACAACTGGTCAGGAATCTTCGGTAGGGATTTCTATTGGTATACCAGTAGCACTATTAATGGTTCAATTAGATATTATTAGAAATACAATTGGTATTTGGATGGTTCATAAAGCAGAAGCAGGTGTAAAGCGAGGAGATTATAGTATGATCTCCAAGATGCAAATGTTTGGAGTATTCTTAACGGCGGCAACAACGGGCATACCGGTTGCGTTGGCAGTAATTTTTGGACCATCTTTAATTAATACTATTCTTGCTCATACTCCTGAATGGTTAACAAATGGGTTAACAGTTGCTGGGGGATTATTACCAGCTGTTGGTATTGGTTTATTGCTTCGATACTTACCTGCAAAAGAATATTTCAGTTATCTTGTTATAGGTTTTGTAATGTCTGTTTACTTAAAAATGCCATTATTAGGAGTAGCATTAATAGGCGCTGCTATAGCTTTAATTATTTATAAAAAAAATAGTCAGAATGTAATTAATAATACCGTTGTTAATACAATAGGAGGTATGGATGAGGATGAATAGCTTGGAGACGACAAAACTTGGTGTTAATTCCAAAATTAAAAAGAGTGTATTATGGAGATGGTTTTTTACAAGCTCAGTTTCTTCAAATTATGAAAAGATGCAAGCTCTAGCATATTGTTACGCTGTATTACCATTCTTAAAAGTTACTTATAAAAATAAACCAGAAGCGTTACAAAAAGCAGTACTAAATCATTTACAATTTTTCAATACAAATCCTTGGGTTGCACCGTATATTTTAGGTATTAATATAGCTATGGAAGAAAATTCAGATGAAAATACTGAAGAAGCAGTGACATCGATTAAGACAGGACTTATGGGGCCAGTAGCTGGATTAGGTGATAGTCTATTTGTAGTTATTCCATGGACTATATTTGGGGCTATTGCAGCAAATATGGCAATTGATGGTAGTCCAGTAGGAATTATTTTATGGATTGCTGTAAGTGTAGCTTTAAAGATGATAAGTATACCATTATTTCGCATAGGCTATACTTCAGGTACGAAATTAATTACTACTATTGAAAAAAGTTTAAAACTTTTAACTGAATCGACTTCAATTTTAGGATTAATGGTTGTTGGAGCATTAATACCATCTGTTGTTAAAACAAATGTAGTCTTAGATTTTAAACAAGGTGATTTTTCTATGAGAGGGCAAGAAATACTAGATCAAATAATGCCAGGATTATTACCTGCACTCTTAGTTGGTTTAGTTTACTGGTCTTTGAAAAAAAATGTAAAACCTATTTATTTAATTCTTGGTGTGATGGTTCTGTCTATTGTTTTAGCTACTCTAGGCATTTTAAAATAAATGATAGGAGGAAATTTTTGTGGAAATGAAGGGTATAAAAAATATTAGAATTGACGATCGATTAATTCATGGTCAAGTAGCTACAATGTGGAGTAATAAATTAGGTGTGACTCGTTTGATGGTTGTAAATGATACTGTTGCAAATAATGATATACAAAAACAGGTGCTAAGGATGGCAGTCCCTGCAGGAATCAGTTCTTCAATTATAACTGAAGAGAAAGCGATTACCAATATCAAAAATGGAAAATATGAAGGGCAAAATGTGCTTTTAATAGTCAAATCCCCAGTAGACTTATTATCGTTTATCGAAAATGATTTACAGATAGATAGGATTAACGTTGGCAACATGTCTAATCGAAAAGGAACAACGGTTTTACGTCCTAATATTAGCGTTACTAATGAAGAAAGAAATGCCTTCGAGAAGCTATTAAATCTTGGTGTTGAAATTACTACAATTATGACACCAGACGATAAAAAAACTTACTTAAAAGATATTTTATAAGGGGAATAAGTGCGATGACTAATGAAATAATTTTAATGAGTCATGGTTTAATGGCTGAGGAAATATTAAATTCAGCTAAAATGATACTTGGAAACCAGATTAATTATCCGGTAGTTTCTATGGCACAAAATGACGGTATTGAAGGAACAATAAATAAATTGAATAAAATACTGGAAGAAACAAGTGACATACGAAATATTATTATATTAGTAGACCTAATGGGAGGAACACCTGCAAATGTAGCTATGATGAAAGCAAGTATGGATAAAAGAATTCAAGTAGTAACTGGAATGAATCTAGGGATGGTATTAGAATCATACTTTAAAATTAATGAAGAAAAACTTGCTGAGCATTTAATAGAAATAGGTAAAAGTAGTATTAAAATACCTGAGATACAGATGGATGGTGGAGAAGAGTAATTATAATGAAGGAAGAATAGTTCTGTTAATCTCAATTGAAAAAGTTTAAATCAAAACAAAAGGAAAGCTATTTTCGATATTAATATGATTCGTTTTCTACATAATATCAAAATTAGATACGAAGCCATAGTAAGAAATATGTTTTTTTCATTATAATCTTAAATAATTAATACTAGCGAAATAGAGGAATGTTAAAAGGGCTCTTTTTGGAATAGCACGGTATAGCTAGTGCTTGAACTGCTATAAAAACCAAATAGTTAAATAGTAAAGCAATAATGGTTCGAGTGTACTATTTGGAGGACAATCTAAGATTGAAGATGCTTTCAAGTATAAGTGGTATTTTCAATGAGACGGTTAGGAAATTAGTGCCAGAGTAGGTACTAATTCTAGATGTAACAATCTTAACAGCGGTGGGATATGATCTATATGCAAATATTATATAGTTGTGTTAAAGTTTTTTTGATATATATATGAATGTTGTCCAATCAAATTCTAGAAATGCTTTAGACTATAAAATTTATTATACGGGGAAAATGCAACTTTTTAGCTAATAAAGCTGAAGTTGCATTTTTAACTATCTGAAAAAAATCGAGTTGAATTTTATATTAATCTATTTTTGGCACTTCAATAAAAAATGAACCTTCATTTTTATTGACATTTTTTAAGTAAATTTGTAAAATCGTTTTTATAAAACGTAATAGTTACGTTTTATAAAAACTAATTAGAGAGGAGATAGGGACATGTTTCTATTCAATAAAACAATGGTTTCCTTTTGTAGTATTAAGAATTTTAATAGCTAGAATATTAACATAAAAACTATTTTTTGAGCTTAATAAATAGAATTTAAGGAGAATGATATTATTAAATCAAAGATAATTCTTGGCGGTTTGCTACTATCTACAACAGCTTTCGTTTCACTACAATCCCCACAAATTACTAGTGCAGAAAGTTTAACAAATTCAGCAGAAATTATAGTACCGCTTAATTTAAAGGTGAAAGCACATTACACAAATGGATTACCACTTGAAGCGGGAAAAGAAGTACGGTTAAGAAATTTAACAGATGGATCAACGGAAGTACTTAAGAAACAGGTAGACGCTAACGGAGAGGTAACATTTACCGAACAAGATGGCATTAAAAAAGAAGTAAATTATGGCATCGAAACAGACGGAGT